>NZ_DASVFL010000032.1:0-92633 GCF_036380075.1 Lentzea sp.
CTGAGGTGGGCGGCTTGGCTTCGCCGTTGCCCTGAGTCGCGCGGGAGTGCGACTCGGCTCCTCCATCGTCCTTCGGTGAGCCCGAGTGGACGTGGGGAGGCTGGCCATCCTTGCTTTACTCCGCCTCGTCCACCCGCCTCCCAGGGGCCGACCGGCTCGCCACTCCGCCTCCCAGCCGCTCCACTTCCCGAACACAAGCCCCCATTCATGCCGCCCCTCCCTCTGCCGACCCTCGGTCTCCAGGACAGCAAACGGCCCCTGGTTCCGGTGGAACCAGGGGCCGTGGGGATAAGGAAGGACGTCTCGGCTTCGCCATCGACGCCGAGTGGTGGGGGTGGCGCGGCGTCGGTCCGCTACTTGGTTCGTCTCACAGTTCCCTTGCTCGACGCTGGCGTGCTCATGCCCATCGGGCCGCCGTACGCCTCACCCCGTGGACCTCTCGCCAGCAGGCACCGCGCGCGTCCGCCTTGCGCGCTCGTCACCCTGAGGCCAACCGCATTGCTCCACGGTCCGCCACCGCATACGCACACCCGACGCCTCACTCACCTTCGCCTCGCGGTCTCCTCCTGCACCGCTTCCCAGCGCCCGCCTTCTCGTGCCCCCGCAACTCCACCCCGCCCCGCGCGTCCCACAGCTCCACCTCCCGAACCCGCGCGTCCGCCCTGCGCCCATCTCCCGGACCTACGCCCTCACGCCCGCCGCTTCTCTGCGCGGCTGTCTCCGGCGTTCCTCACCAACCCTGAGACAGCAAACGGCCCCTGGTTCCGGTGGAACCAGGGGCCGTGGGGGAGTGCTGCCGTCAGGGCTTCGGGAAGATGATGACCCGGCGCTGCGGCTCCTCGCCCTCGCTCTCGCTGTGCACACCCGCGACGGCGGCGACCGCGTCGTGGACGACCTTGCGTTCGAACGGGGTCATCGGGTGCAGGCGGGCGCGCTCGCCGGAGGCGGCCACCTTCTCCGCGGTGGTGCGGCCCATCTCGGCCAGTTCGGCCCTGCGGCCCGCTCGCCACTGGGCGATGTCCAGCATCAGGCGGGAGCGGACGCCCGTCTCCTGCTGGACGGCCAGGCGGGTGAGCTCCTGGAGGGACTCGAGGACGTTGCCCCGCGGGCCCACGAGCTTGGACAGGTCCTCGCCGCCGTCGATGCTGACGACCGCTCGGCCGCCTTCCACGTCCAGGTCGATGTCGCCGTCGTAGTCGAGCAGGTCGAGCAGGCGCTCGAGGTAGTCGCCCGCGATGTCGCCTTCCTGGACGAGCAGGTCCTCGGTCTTGCTCTGCGACTGCGGCTCGGCCTCGGCGGTCCCGGCCTCTTCGGCCGGCGTCGACGCCTCCACGTCGTCGGTCGCCTGCAAGGTCTCCGACACGATGTCTCCTCTCCGGGCAACGCCCGAAATCAGCGGCGCTTCTTGCTGCCCGGCTTCTTGCTGGTGGATCGACCTGGGGTCAGGCCGGGGATCTCGGTGTTGGCGCTGCCGTTGGTGGCTTCCGGCGTGGTGGCCTTCGGGGCTCCGCTCGGGCCCGCGGTCGGCATGCGCTTCGCGCCGTTGGCGGGCTTGACGCCCGGCGCGGGCTTCTTCGGGTTGACCGGCTTCACGCCCGGCTTGGGGGCCAGGGCCTGGCGGGTCTCCACGACGGCGGCCTTCTTCTGCTCTTCCTCGGCGTCGATGCGCTTGTAGACGAAGTGCTGCTGGCCGAGGGTCCACGCGTTGTTGGACAGCCAGTACATCAGGATCGCGACGGGGAAGAAGAAGCCACCGACCAGGACGCCCAGCGGGAAGATGTAGAGCGTCAGCTTGTTCATGATCGCCGTCTGCGGGTTGTCCAGAGCGGACGCGTTCTGCCGGGCGACCGAGTGGCGGGCCGTGAAGTGGGTCGCGATGGACGCCACGATCATCAGCGGCACGGACACGAGGATGACGTTCAGGCGCTCGGTTCCGAAGTCCCGCAGGAGGTTGTCGGGCATCGTGATGAACGTCGAGAGGTTCGCACCGAAGAGCTTCGCGTTGACGAAGGACTCGACGCCCTTGGCGTCGAAGAAGTAGACCTCGCCCCAGCCGGGCTTGAACGAGCGCAGCACGTGGAACAGACCGATGAACACCGGGATCTGCACCAGCATCGGCAGGCAGCCGCCGAGCGGGTTCACGCCGTGCTCGGACTGGAGCTTCTGCATCTCCTGGGCCTGGCGCTGGCGGTCGTTCGGGAACTTCTTCTTGATCTTCTGCATCTCCGGCGCGAACTCCTGCATCCGCCGCATGGAGCGCACCTGGCCGACGAACGGCTTGAAGAGGATGGCGCGGAGCGTGAAGACCAGGAAGATCACGGACAGCGCCCAGGCGAACCCGCTCGCTTCACCGAAGACCTTGCCGAACACCCAGTGCCAACACCACAAGATGAAGGACACCGGGTAGTAGATGAAGTTGAGCACGGACTACTCCTCGGTGGATACGTCGGGGACCTGCCGCCTCGGCGGAACGGGGTCCAGGCCTCCAGGGTGCCAGGGTCCGCAGCGCAGCAACCGGCGGATCGTCAGCCAGGTTCCCCGCAGCACACCGTGGACGGTCAGCGCTTCGACCGCGTACGCGCTGCAGCTCGGGTAGAAGCGACAGGTCGGCGGCAGCAGCGGCGAGACGAACTTCCGGTAGAAGTGCACCGGAAGAAGCGCGACCTTCGCGGGCAACGTGGTCATCGCAGCACCTTGCGCAGGGCGGAAGAGAAATCAGCGGCGAGCTCGGAGCTCGACGCCTCGGCTGCTGGTGCCAACGCCCTGACCACGACGAGAGTTCCCGGCGGCAGGTCTGCCAGGCACGGGCGGACGACGTGGCGCAGGCGCCGGTACACGCGGTGGCGCACCACCGAGTTGCCGACTGCCTTGCTCACGACGAAGCCCACCTTGGACGAATCCAAGGTGGGCACGTCGGGCTTCAAGACGTGGACGACCAGCCGGGGTCGTCCGGCGCGGCGGCCTCTGCGGACCACCAGGCCGAAGTCCTGGCTGCGGGTGAGCCGGGCGGCCGGTGGTAGCACGACGACGCTGCGCTTGCCAGCGCTGTCAGGCGGACAGAGTGGCACGGCCCTTGCTGCGGCGCGCGGCCAGAATGGCGCGGCCGGCGCGGGTCCGCATGCGCAGCCGGAAGCCGTGCGTCTTGGCGCGGCGACGGTTGTTGGGCTGGAAGGTGCGCTTACCCTTGCTCACGGTCGGTTCTCCCGGTGCTTCACTGCTGACAAAGCCTCTGTGGTTGCCCCCGATGGCAGTGGACGTAGGCGCGCGAAAGGCGCCCGTCGCAAGCGGGAGACTCCTACGAGGGTACGCATGCCCGGGTGCGGCGGCCAAATCGGGGTGGTCGATGCCACGTCTTGTGACGCGTGCCGGGCCTTGTTACCGTTCGTCCTTCGCGCGTGCCGGAGCTGGCGTGGGAGCCGCCACCGAACCGGCAACACAACGCACCTTTTAGTGCACAGTTGTGGATAACTCTGTGGATACCTCTATTCTCCGTGTCCACATGTGGAGTCGTGGGCTCCGGCGGAGGGGAGGGGAGCGCGGAGGTGTCGAACCAGCAGGTCGACCTTGGTCTCGTGTGGGCCGAGGTGGTGCAGGAACTGGCGACGAGCCACCTGTCCCCTCAGCAGCGCGCGTGGATGAGGGTCACCCGTCCCATCGGTCTGCTGGACGGAACGGCCCTGCTCGCGGCCCCCAGCGACTTCGCCAAGGAGGCGATCGAACGCGCTTTGCGCGACCCGATCACCGCGGCGCTGTCCCGCAGGCTCGGCCGCTCGGTGTCCCTCGCGGTGAAGGTCGACTCGCCGGAACCGGTGAGTCCCGTCGTGAGCCCGCCGACCACCCCGATCTCCGTGCACGCGCTCCAGGCGGTGCAAGCCGCCCAAGCCGCGCAAGCCGCCCAGGTGGTCCAGCCCCTCGCACCGCCGGTCGTGCCGGTGGTCCCCAACGGCGACACGCCCGTCCTCGCGGACGAGACCGCCGGTGTCGACGGGGGAGAGGAAGAGGTGGACGAGGCCGGTGACGCGCTCGCCGCCGTCACCGAGATCTGGCCGACGTTCAACACGGCGAACACCGCCGCGGTCGCGACGCCGAACACGAACCTCCCGTACACGCGGCCGGCGAACCCGTCGCCGTCGCAGACGCGGCTGAACGAGAAGTACAACTTCGACACGTTCGTCATCGGCGCCTCGAACCGGTTCGCGCACGCCGCGGCCGTCGCGGTGGCCGAGGCTCCCGCACGCGCGTACAACCCGCTCTTCATCTGGGGTGAGAGCGGCCTCGGCAAGACGCACCTGCTGCACGCCGTCGGGCACTACGCCCAGCGCCTGTTCCCCGGCATGCGCGTGCGGTACGTGTCGACCGAGGAGTTCACCAACGACTTCATCAACTCGCTGCGCGACGACCGCAAGGTCGCCTTCCAGCGCCGCTACCGGGACATCGACGTGCTGCTCGTCGACGACATCCAGTTCCTGGAGGGCAAGGAAGGCACGCAGGAGGAGTTCTTCCACACCTTCAACACGCTCCACAACACGAACAAGCAGATCGTGGTGTCGAGCGACCGGCCGCCCAAGCGGCTGGAGACGCTGGAGGACCGGCTGCGCACGCGGTTCGAATGGGGTCTGATCACGGACATCCAGCCGCCGGAGCTGGAGACGCGGATCGCGATCCTGCGCAAGAAGGCGGCCCAGGACCGGCTCGCGGCCCCGGCCGACGTGCTGGAGTTCATCGCCTCCCGCATAGAGCGCAACATCCGCGAGCTCGAGGGCGCGCTCATCCGCGTCACGGCGTTCGCGTCGCTCAACCGCCAGCCGGTCGACATCCAGCTCGCCGAGATCGTGCTGCGCGACCTCATCCCCGACTCGCACGCGCCGGAGATCACCGCGCCGACGATCATGGCGGTCACCGCCGAGTTCTTCGGAGTCTCGATCGACGACCTCTGCGGCCCGGGTAAGACGAAGGCGCTGGCGCAGGCGCGGCAGATCTCCATGTACCTGTGCCGCGAGCTGACGGACCTGTCGCTGCCGAAGATCGGCCAGACGTTCGGCGGCCGCGACCACACGACGGTCATGCACGCGGACAAGAAGATCCGCAAGGAGATGGCGGAGCGCCGGCGGATCTACGACCAGGTGCAGGAACTGACGTCGCGGATCAAGCAGCGCGCCCGCCACGCTCCCTGATCCCGCCCGGGTGGTGACGAAGGGGTCCTCCGACACGGAGGGCCCCTTTTTCGTGCGCTCGCAACGAGTCCGCGTTCGGTGCTCTACGGCAGCCCATAGAAGACGTGACGACATACGGCCAGCACACGGCGCGTACGCGCGCGCTCGAACCCGGGTGAGAGCGAGGCTTCCGACCGCTCGCGGAAGGTTTCTGTTCGCCCCCGGCACTCGAAGGGGTGGGGACAACTGGAAAAGTTTGTGGCCCCGGCCACGATCCGGCCACAGAAGCCTGTTGAACACCCGGGTACAACTGCCCCGCACCCGGGGACGCACCCGGGGACAACTGTGGACGATCTGTGGATCGAGACCTGTGCACAACTGGCTGTCCCCGGGTGCGCCGATCTGTCCCCGGGTGCCATCCCCATGCAGCCCACATGGTGGGTGACATGTTGACCAGCAGGTTTAACGCCTGTCCCCACTATCCACAACCCCTACTGTTACTGCTGTTGGATCTCTTCTTGAGAGAACTCAAAAGCAAAACAGCGGTGGACCGTTCCCGGGGATCGGTGCCCGAACCCCGAAGTGACGGGAAGGGCCAGGACGCTCTAACGTGGTTGCTCCGCACCTCGGTCAGCCGAGGGTCGAGGCTCCCCACCCCCCACTGGCACGTTGTCGTGGTCGGGCTTGTCGACTGTCGAGGAAAGGACGCCTCATGAAGATCCGCGTCGAACGCGACGGCCTGGCCGACGCCGTCGCCTGGGTCGCTCGCAGCCTCCCGTCCCGTCCACCGGTCCCGGTGCTGGGCGGCGTGCTGCTCGACGCGGAGTCGGACGACTCGTTGACGGTCTCCGGGTTCGACTACGAGGTCTCCGCCCAGGTCGGTGTCCCGGCGACGATCGCCGACGGCGGCCGCGCCCTGGTCTCCGGGCGTCTGCTCGCCGACATCACCAAGGCGCTGCCGAACCACCCCGTCGAGATCGCGGTCGACGGCTCCCGCATGATGATCAGCTGTGGCAGCGCCAGGTTCAGCCTCCCGACGATGCCGGTCGAGGACTACCCCGCTCTGCCCTCGATGCCGCAGTTGATCGGCGAGCTCCCCGGGGACGTCTTCGGCGAGGCCGTCGGCCAGGTCGCCGTCGCGGCCGGCAAGGACGACACGCTCCCGATGCTCACCGGTGTGCGCGTCGAGATCGGCGAGGGCAAGCTGACGCTCGTCGCCACCGACCGCTTCCGCCTGGCGATGCGCGAGTTCCCGTGGGAGCCGGACGCGTCCCTCGGCGAGGTCGCCGTCCTCGTCCCTGCCCGCACCCTCGGCGACGCGGCCAAGACCCTCGGCTCCGGTGGCAGCAAGGTCGAGATGTCGCTCGCCGCCAACGACGGACTGCTCGGCCTGTCCGGTTCCGGCAAGCGCACGACCACCCGCCTGCTCGACGCGGACTTCCCGAAGTATCGCCAGCTCCTGCCGAGCGAGCACTCGGCCGCGGCGATCATCGAGGTCGACACGCTCGTCCAGGCGATCAAGCGCGTCTCGCTCGTCGCCGAGCGCGGCACCCAGGTGCGCCTCGAGTTCGTCGACGGCGGCCTGCGCCTGTCGGCCGGTGGCGACGACGAGGGCTCCGCCGAGGAAGAGCTCCCCGTGGAGTACACCGGCGACGCGGTCACGATCGCGTTCAACCCCGGATATCTCCTCGACGGTCTTGGTGCGGTCCGCACGCCCCGCGTCCACTTGTCCTTCACCACACCCAGCCGACCGGCGCTGCTCAAGCCGGTGGACGAGGATGGGAACGTGGCGCCGGGCTACCTGTACCTGCTGATGCCCGTGCGCCTGCCCGGCTAAACCTCTTACCGGGTACGAAGAAACGTCCAGGGGAGAACACCGTGCAGCTCGGACTCGTCGGCCTCGGCAAGATGGGTTTCAACATGCGCGAGCGGGTGCGCCGTGCCGGTCACGAGGTGATCGGCTACGACCGCAACCCGGAGGTCAGCGACTCGGAGTCGTTGGCGGACATGGTGTCCAAGCTCGAGGCTCCGCGCGTGGTGTGGGTCATGGTTCCCGCCGGCGACATCACCAGGAACACGGTCAAGGAGCTCTCCGAGCTGCTGTCGCCGGGTGACCTCGTGATCGACGGCGGCAACTCGAAGTTCACCGACGACCGGATCCACGCGGACCTGTTGGCGGAGAAGGAGATCGGCTACGTCGACGCCGGTGTGTCCGGTGGCGTGTGGGGCCTCGACAATGGCTACGCGCTGATGGTCGGCGGCACCGCGGAGCACGTCGAGCAGGCGATGCCGGTCTTCGACGCGCTGCGTCCGGAGGGCCCGCGCGAGGAAGGCTTCGCGCACGCGGGCAAGGTCGGCGCCGGCCACTACTCGAAGATGGTCCACAACGGCATCGAGTACGGCCTCATGCAGGCGTACGCCGAGGGCTTCGAGCTGCTCGACAAGACCGACGTCGTGGACAACGTGCCCGCGGTGATCTCGGCCTGGCAGCGCGGAACCGTCGTGCGGTCGTGGCTTCTCGACCTGCTGGTGCGCGCGCTCGAGTCGGACCCGGAGCTCGACGACCTCCGCGGCTACGTCGAGGACTCCGGCGAGGGCCGGTGGACCGTCGAGGAGGGCATCAACAACGCGGTGCCGCTGCCGGTGATCTCCGCCGCGCTGTTCGCCCGGTTCACCTCGCGCCAGGAGGACTCGCCCGCGATGCGCGCCGTCGCCGCGTTGCGCAACCAGTTCGGTGGCCACTCCGTGCACCTCGCCGGTCCGTCGTCCGGTTCCGGCAGCACCCAGGGCTAGCGCGAGTGCACGTCAGACACCTCCAGGTCAGCGACTTCCGCTCGTGGGAGCTCGCCGACCTGGCGTTCGAGCCTGGCGTGTCCGTGCTCGTCGGGCGCAACGGCCAGGGCAAGACGAACCTGGTCGAGGCGATCGGGTACGTGGCGACGCTGGGCTCGCACCGCGTCGCCACCGACGCGCCGCTGATCCGGCACGGCGCCCAGCGCGCCGTCGTGCGGGCGGCCGTGGTCAACGACGACCGCGAGCTGCTCGTCGAGCTGGAGATCACGGCGGGCAAGGCGAACCGGGCGCGGATCAACCGCGGTCCGGTGCCGCGTCCCCGTGACGTGCTCGGGATCCTGCGCACGGTGTTGTTCGCACCGGAGGACCTCTCCCTGGTGCGCGGCGACCCCGGTGACCGGCGGAGGTTCCTCGACGAGATGCTCGTGCTGCGCGCACCGCGCTATGCCGGTGTGCGCAGCGACTACGACCGCGTGCTCAAGCAGCGCAGCGCGTTGCTGAAGACGGTGAAGCACTCCCGTTCGGCGGACCTGTCGACGCTCGACGTGTGGGACGGGCACCTCGCCAAGCACGGAGCGGAGCTGCTGGCCGCCCGGCTCAAGCTGGTCCGCGACATGGCGGGTCACGTGACCACGGCGTACGCGGAGGTCGCACCGGAGTCGCGGCCGGCGCTCATCTCGTACCGGTCGAGCGTCGGCGAGCTGCCGGAGGACCGGGAGAGCATCGAGGACCTGCTGCTCGCCGAGCTCGACCGGGTGCGGCGGCAGGAGATCGAACGCGGCGTGTGCCTCGTCGGGCCTCACCGCGACGACCTGGAGCTCACGCTCGGCGAGCTGCCCGCCAAGGGCTACGCCAGTCACGGAGAGTCATGGTCGTTCGCGCTCGCCCTGCGGCTCGGGGGCTACGAGCTGATGCGTGTCGACGGCATCGAACCGGTGCTCGTGCTGGACGATGTGTTCGCGGAGCTCGACCGCGGCCGGCGGCAGCAGCTGGCGAAGGTGGCGGCCGGAGCCGAGCAGGTGTTCATCACCGCGGCGGTGGCGGAGGACGTTCCCGACGAGCTCAGCGGTGCCCGGTTCGAGGTGCACGGCGGGGAGGTGCGGCGTGTCTGACTCGACGCCTGACTCTGGGGGTTCCAAGCCCCCACATGTAGCTCGATCGGGTGTGTCCGCCCACACATCTGGGGACAAGTCTGTGGATGGTGTGGATAACTCCGTCACAAAACCGGACTTGTCCACAGGTTCATTCACACCTGAGGGTGAACAACTCAAGGGATCCGACCTCGCGCGGGCCGCGCTCGAGGCCGCGAAGGCCAGCGCGAAGGCCCGCGGCCGGGTGCCGGGGAGCAAGTCGAAGGGCCGTCCGGTCAACCGCCGCCGGCGCCGCTGGTCCGGTCCGGGACCCGACGACCGCGACCCGCAGACGCTCGGGCGCATCGCGTCCAGGATCGCGGCGGACCGCGGCTGGGTCGAGCAGCTGCAGGGTGGCCAGGTGTTCGGCCGATGGGCGAAACTGGTGGGAGAGGACGTCGCCGAGCACGCGAAACCGATCGCGCTCAGTGACGGGGAACTGACGGTCCAGGCGTCGTCGACGGCATGGGCCACCCAGCTGCGCCTCCTGCAGCGCGAGCTCATCAAGCGGATCGCCGCGGGTGTCGGCAACGGCGTCGTCAAGAAGCTCAAGATCAAGGGTCCGGACGCTCCCAGCTGGCGACACGGCCCCAGGCACGCGCCTGGGCGCGGTCCGCGTGACACCTACGGGTGAGGCCCTGTCAAGGCCTCAGCGGCCGTCCTGTGGCGCAATGAGCGTTCACCTGGGG
This sequence comes from Lentzea sp., assembly GCF_036380075.1. NCBI lineage: Bacteria > Bacillati > Actinomycetota > Actinomycetes > Pseudonocardiales > Pseudonocardiaceae > Lentzea > Lentzea sp. The sequence goes on from NZ_DASVFL010000032.1 coordinate 9,766, forward strand.
ATTTGAACCCCCTTTTCAGCCGTCCTGACCCGGTTCGCGCTCCTTGAGGCGCTCTGTGACCGATTCAAAGGTGTCCTTGACCCCTTTCTGTCGGGGTGTCCCGGTAGAATCACAGGGAGCGTCACCCATCACCGTGCGGCTCTGCCCGCATCAGCGAGGAGACTCCAGGCCCGTGTCAGCTAAGAAGAATGAGTACGGCGCGTCCTCGATCACCGTCCTCGAGGGTCTCGAGGCAGTGCGCAAGAGGCCGGGCATGTACATCGGCTCGACCGGCGAGCGCGGTCTGCACCACCTGGTCCAGGAGGTCGTGGACAACTCGGTCGACGAGGCGATGGCCGGGTTCGCGACGACGGTCGACGTCACCCTGCTGGCCAACGGCGGCGTCCGGGTGATCGACGACGGTCGTGGCATCCCCATCGACGTCCACCCGGTCGAGGGCAAGCCGACCGTCGAGGTCGTGCTCACGGTGCTGCACGCGGGTGGCAAGTTCGACAGCGACTCCTACGCGGTGTCCGGCGGTCTGCACGGCGTCGGCATCTCCGTGGTGAACGCGCTGTCCACCGCCGTCGAGGTCGAGATCAAGCGGCAGGGCCACGTCTGGACCCAGCGCTACGAGAACTCGAAGCCCGCGCACGAGCTGCGCCAGGGCGAGGCGACCGACGACACAGGCACCACCGTCACGTTCTGGGCGGACCCGGACATCTTCGAGACCACCGAGTACAACGTCGAGACGATCGCGCGCCGGCTGCAGGAGATGGCGTTCCTCAACAAGGGGATCACCATCGTCCTGCGCGACGAGCGGGTCTCCGAGGAGGACACCGAAGCCGACGCCGACGGCCACAAGGCCGCGGTGAAGGAACGGGTCTACCACTACCCGGGTGGCCTGGAGGACTTCGTCCGCCACATCAACCACACGCGCGAGGCCGTGCACCAGAAGGTCATCGGCTTCGAGGCGCAGGGCGAGGACCTCCAGGTCGAGGTCGCGATGCAGTGGAACACGGGCTACACGCCGTCGGTCTACACCTTCGCGAACACGATCAACACGCACGAGGGCGGCACCCACGAGGAGGGCTTCCGCGCCGCGTTGACGCGCGTCGTCAACGAGTACGCGCGCGAGAAGAAGCTCCTCAAGGAGAAGGACACCAACCTCACCGGCGACGACATCCGCGAGGGTCTCGCCGCGATCATCTCGGTGAAGCTCAAGGAGCCCCAGTTCGAGGGGCAGACGAAGACCAAGCTGGGCAACAGCGAGGCCAAGTCGTTCGTGCAGAAGTCGACGAACGAGCACCTGGCCGACTGGTTCGAGCGGCACCCCAACGAGGCCAAGACGATCGTCACCAAGTCGGTGTCGTCGGCGCAGGCCCGCATCGCCGCTCGCAAGGCCCGTGAGCTGGTGCGCCGCAAGGGCGCGCTCGACATCGGCGGCCTGCCCGGCAAGCTCAAGGACTGCCGTTCGACGGAACCGGAGCGCTGCGAGCTCTACATCGTCGAGGGTGACTCGGCAGGCGGCTCGGCCAAGGAGGGGCGCGACTCGATGTACCAGGCGATCCTGCCGATCCGCGGCAAGATCATCAACGTCGAGAAGGCCCGCATCGACCGCGTCCTCAAGAACACCGAGGTCCAGTCGCTGATCACGGCGCTGGGCACCGGCATCCACGACGAGTTCGACCTGTCGAAGCTGCGCTACCACAAGATCGTGCTGATGGCCGACGCCGACGTCGACGGCCAGCACATCCGCACGCTGCTGCTCACGCTGCTGTTCCGCTTCATGCAGCCGCTCATCGAGCACAACCACGTCTACCTCGCGCAGCCGCCGCTCTACAAGATCAAGTGGCAGCGCGCGGAGCCGGAGTACGTCTACTCCGACCGCGAGCGCGACGCCGTGATCAAGGCCGGCATCGAGGGCGGCAAGCGCCTCGGCAAGGACGACAACATCCAGCGGTACAAGGGTCTCGGCGAGATGAACGCCGAGGAGCTGTGGGAGACCACGATGGACCCGGCCAACCGGATCCTGCGCCAGGTCACCATGGACGACGCGGCCACCGCCGACGAGCTGTTCAGCGTGCTCATGGGCGAGGACGTCGAAGCACGCCGCTCGTTCATCACCCGCAACGCCAAGAGCATCAAGTTCCTGGACATCTAGTGGCGCGGCGCGCGACGCGCCGCACCACCGGTCCGGCCTTGGCTACTAGGCGTCCTGGCGTTTCTGGCGAGAAGGAAAGAGATCAGTGAGCGAGACGACTCTGCCCCCGGAGCACGACCGCATCGAGCCGGTCGAGATCCAGCAGGAGATGCAGAACTCGTACATCAACTACGCGATGTCCGTCATCGTGGGTCGTGCGCTGCCGGACGTGCGCGACGGGCTCAAGCCCGTGCACGTCCGGGTGCTGTACTCGATGTTCGACTCGGGCTTCCGCCCCGACCGCGGCTTCAACAAGTGCGCCCGCGTCGTCGGCGACGTCATGGGCAACTACCACCCCCACGGCGACTCGGCGATCTACGACGCGCTCGTGCGCCTCGCGCAGCCGTGGGCGATGCGGTACCCGTTGATCCAGGGCCAGGGCAACTTCGGCTCGCCGGGCAACGACCCCGCCGCCGCCATGCGGTACACGGAGTGCCGTCTCTCCCCGCTGGCCATGCAGATGCTGGCCGACATCGAGGAAGACACCGTCGACTTCCGCGACAACTACGACGGTCGCATCCAGGAACCGACGGTGCTGCCGTCGCGCATCCCGAACCTGCTGATCAACGGCAGCTCCGGCATCGCGGTCGGCATGGCGACCAACATCCCGCCGCACAACCTCCGCGAGGTCGCGGACGGCGTGGTCTGGGCGCTCGACAACCACGAGGCCTCCGACGAGGAGACCCTCGAAGCCATGATCGCCCGGATCAAGGGCCCGGACTTCCCGACCTACGGCCAGATCCTCGGCACGTCCGGCATCGAGGACGCGTACCGCACCGGCCGCGGCTCGGTCCGCATGCGCGCCGTCGTCGAGATGGACGAGGACGCCAAGGGCCGCACGATCCTGGTCGTCACCGAGCTGCCGTACCAGGTCAACCCGGACAACCTCGTCGAGAACATCGCCGCCCTCGTGCGCGATGCCAAGCTCACCGGCATCGCGAACATCGCCGACGAGTCCAACCGCCGCATCGGCATGCGCATCGTGATCACGCTCAAGCGCGACGCGGTGGCCAAGGTCGTGCTGAACAACCTCTACAAGCACACCCAGCTGCAGTACTCGTTCGGCGTCAACATGCTGGCGCTGGTCGACGGCGTGCCGCGCACGCTGCGGATCGACCAGATGATCCGCCACTACGTGAAGCACCAGATCGAGGTCATCCAGCGGCGGACCAGGTTCCGCCTGCGCAAGGCGGAAGAGCGCGCCCACATCCTGCGCGGTCTGGTGAAGGCGCTCGACCACCTCGACGAGGTGATCGCGCTGATCCGCCGGTCCGAGACGCCGGACCTCGCGCGCACCGGCCTGATGGAGCTCCTCGCCGTCGACGAGATCCAGGCCAACGCGATCCTGGAGATGCAGCTCCGCCGCTTGGCCGCCCTCGAACGCCAGAAGATCATCGACCAGCTGGCCGAGATCGAGCTGGAGATCGCGGACCTCAAGGACATCCTCGAGAAGCCCGAGCGGCAGCGCAAGATCGTCCGCGACGAGCTCACGGCGATCGTGGAGAAGTTCGGCGACGACCGCCGCACCAAGATCATCCCGTTCGACGGCGACGTGTCCATGGAGGACCTGATCGCGGTCGAGGACGTGGTCGTCACGATCACGCGCACCGGCTACGCGAAGCGCACCAAGACCGACCTCTACCGGGCGCAGAAGCGCGGCGGCAAGGGCGTCCAGGGCGCGCAGCTCAAGCAGGACGACATCGTCGCCCACTTCTTCGTGTGCTCCACGCACGACTGGATCCTGTTCTTCACGAACAAGGGCCGCGTCTACCGCACGAAGGCCTACGAGCTGCCGGAGGCCAACCGCAACGCCCGCGGCCAGCACGTCGCGAACCTCCTCGCGTTCCAGCCGGAGGAGGAGATCGCGCAGGTCATCCAGATCAAGAACTACGACGTGTCGCCGTACCTCGTGCTGGCCACCCGCAAGGGTTTGGTGAAGAAGTCCAAGTTGTCCGACTTCGACTCCAACCGATCGGGTGGACTGATCGGCATCAACCTGCGCGAGGACGACGAGCTGGTCGGAGCCGTGCTGTGCTCGGCGGATGACGACCTGCTCATGGTCTCCGCCGACGGCCAGTCGATCCGCTTCCACGCGACCGACGACGTGCTGCGCCCGATGGGCCGCGCCACCTCGGGCGTCCAGGGCATGCGCTTCAACGCCGACGACGAGCTGCTCTCGGTCGGCGTCGTCCAGGAGGGGCTCTTCGTTTTGGTCGCGACCGACGGGGGGTACTCGAAGCGAACGCCGATCGAGGACTACCCGGTCCAGGGTCGGGGCGGCAAGGGTGTGCTGACCATTCAGCACGACCGCCGACGTGGCAGGCTGGTCGGAGCGCTCATCGTCGACGTCGACGACGAGCTCTACGCCATCACCTCGAGCGGCGGGGTCATCAGGACCCGAGCCGAACAGGTGCGCAAGGCTGGCCGGCAGACGAAGGGCGTGCGGCTGATGAACCTCGGCGAGAGCACCACTTTGATCGCCGTCGCACGCAACGCGGACGAGCCCAGCGACGTCGTTAACGGTGAGACGTCTGCCGCGGAGGACTCTGTCGCCGACGCCGACCAGGCAGCAACCCCCACCGACACGGCCGAGTAGTCGGAACTTGCTAGCGAGAGGGTAAGGAACAGCTCGTGACTCCACCCGAGAACCGCGAAGGTCGGGACGCGGACAAGACCGCGGTGATCACCAAGCCGACTCCGCAGGGTGCTGCGAAGAACGCGGAGAAGGCGGGGAAGGCCGCACCGGCGGCCTCCGGTTCCTCGGGTGGGAACGCGCAGGACAAGACCAAGCCGGTGTCGGCGGAGAAGGCGGCCGAGGCCACCAAGTCCGCCGAGACCCCGGCTCCGGCCGCCACCCCTGCCAAGCCCGAGCCCGAGGCGAAGGCCGCGCCGGCCGAGCAGAAGACGGTCTCGCTCGCCACGCCGGAGAAGGCCGCCCCCGCGGCAGCCGCCCCGGCCACGCCCGCGCCGACCACCCCTGCGCCGACGACGTCCGCTTCGGCCACGCCTGCTCCAGCAGCGTCCGCTTCCACCTCGTCCGCTCCCGTGGCTGACGAACCCGTCGTCGTCTCCGCGCCGCCGCCCTGGCAGCGCGTGACGAACGACACCGAGTCGTCGCACCAGGACTCGACCGAGGCGTACGTGGCACCGGGCGCACCGCCCGTGCCGTCGTCGTCGCAGCCGGAGCCCGCCTTCCCGTCGACCGACCCGGACACCGTCAAGGTGCAGAAGCCCGTGGTCACGGGCTCGGCCGTGCCGGTCGGCCTCGGCAGCAGCCGCACGTCGGTGAACCTCGGCAACTCGGGCTCGCGCCCCGCCGCGGCCACCCCGTCGGCCCGCCGCCCCGGCCGTGGCCCGCGCCGCGCCTCGCTCCAGGTGAAGCGCGTCGACCCGTGGTCGGTGCTCAAGCTCGCCCTGGTGCTCGGCGTCGCGCTGTTCTTCGTGTGGCTCGTGGCCGTCGGCGTGCTCTACGGCGTCCTGCACGGCATGGGCGTCTGGGACAAGATCAACAGCACCGCGAACGACCTGCTCCAGGCCAACGAGCCGGGCGAACCGCTGATCAGCGCCGGCCGCGTGTTCGGCGTCTCGGCGATCATCGGCGCGGTCAACATCGTGTTGTTCACGGCCCTCGCGACTGTGGGCGCGTTCGTCTACAACGTGTCCGCGGATCTGGCCGGTGGCTTGGAGTTGACGCTCTCCGAGCGTGAGTGACCCCCCTGATTTGGGGCAGCGAAGGCGATCCTGTAAGGTTCTCCTCGTTGCCCCAAGGGGTGATGATCGAGGGCCTATAGCTCAGGCGGTTAGAGCGCTTCACTGATAATGAAGAGGTCGGAGGTTCAAGTCCTCCTAGGCCCACTCGATATTCTTTCGAATCATCATTCTTGTCCGGGACCGCGTCCCGGAGCCCCGGCCCAAGTCACCCGAAGCCTGTAGGCTGGTGCGGTAGGTCGGGGCATAACAGTCTTGGAGGGGTTTCCAGTGGCTAAGAAGATCATCGCACTCGTTGCGGTCGCCGGTGCGGTTCTGTTCTTCGTGAAGCGCAGCCGTTCGGCCAAGGCCGACGCTGACCTCTGGCGCGAGGCCACCGCCCCCACCGACTGATCTCCCGGGCGGCTTTGCCGCCCGAGATCTTCGGGGACGTAGCTCAATTGGCAGAGCACCGCCTTTGCAAGGCGGGGGTTAGGGGTTCGATTCCCCTCGTCTCCATTCGAATTCCACTGAAGCCCTGTTCGCGTCGTTGCGAACAGGGCTTCAGTGCATTTGCGCGACACGTCGGTCTCGCTTCACATCACGCTGTCGCCAGTGACTTCTTCTGCGACTTCGTGCGGAGCTGGTCGATGCTCCACGCGCCCGCACCGGTGAACGCCAGCAGCAGGAACGCCCAGGAGTAGATGGCGGCCAACTCGCCGCCGTTCTCGATCGGCAGCAGGCCCTTGGGCTGGTGCACCACGAAGTAGGCGTAGGCCATCGCGCCGGAGCAGAGCAACGCCGCCCAGCGCGTCCACAGGCCGATCAGGACGAGGCCTCCGCCGATCAGTTCGATCAGGCTCACGGGACCGGCCGGCCACGACAGCAGGTCGATTCCCTTCGAGAGCTTCTGCACCCCGTGAAACACGAAGAACAGTCCGATGACGATGCGGAAGAGCGCCAGGGCGTGCTCTCGTCGTTGCTCCAGGAACTCCATGGTCAAAGGTCCTTCCGGGGCTCGGGGCAAGGGTCAGGGCACAAAAGGTATGGACCAATTTAGAGTGTGCCGCTCAAGGCGCTTTTGGTATCTGGTTGACTGTTGCCCCTATGAAACGAGCACTGTTGCTGCCCCTGCTCGGCGTACTCGCCGCGTGCGGCACGGAGGTCTCCACGGGTACGCCGGTGCCGGACACCCAGACCCGGCAGGTCACCACCACGACCAGCGCCGCACCGACAGTGCCCCCTGCGCCCAAGCCCGTGAGCGACGGCACCTGCCCGTACCTGGCGACGTCGTTCGTCGCCCAGGCGAACGGTCAGCTTGTACCCAGAGTGAAACTGTCAACGGACGAACCTCACCCAGCGTGCTTTTTCTACGCCAACGCCACTGAGATCCAGTTGACCGTGCGCGTGTACGTGGGGGACGAGCGCGTCGCCAAGATGATCGTGAACGAGGCGGCGCCGGACGGGTCGCAGCCCGCCAGTCAGCCGACCGGGTGGACCGGAGGGTACGTCAGCGGCGACACGGGTGTCGTCTACGCGGTCTCGAAGGCCGGCTCCGCCGTGGTCGTGACGTCCAACCAGAAGCAGTCCATCAAAGCGAGGCGCATCACAGAAGAAGCGATCAAGGGCCTCAAGCTCTAGGACGCACGAGAACTTCCGGAACGCACGAAAACGGGGTGGCTCTCTAAGTCGAGAGCCACCCCGTTCGCGTTCGGTGCTACTTCGCCGGTTCCTTCTGGGACGGCACCTGCCCGTTGAGGACGGGCTCCGGCAGCGGAGCCTGCTCCTCTTCCTGCAGGTAGACCTCTTCCGGCTTGCGCGTCATCGCGACGTAGCCGGCAGCGGCGGCCGCGATCAGCAGGCCGAGCACCCAGGGCCAGCGGCGGCGCTTCGGCGCGTCGCCGCTCAGCTGGGCCGCGGCCTTGCGGATCTCCTTCGCGCGCACCTTGGCGTCCTTGCGCGCGGTCTTGGCCGCCTTCGCCACTTCCTTGCGCACCACTTCGGCCTTGCCCATGAGCTCGGCGCGCGTCTTGGCGCTCTTCTTCGCGAGGCGCTTGCGGGAGCGGCGCGTCTGCTTCTCCCAGCTCTCCGCCTTGCTCATGAGCGTGTCGGCCTGATCGACGAGGGTGCCGCGAACCTGGTCAGCCGTGATGCCGCGGTCGGCGAGCTTCGCCTCAGCGACGTGACCAGCACGAACGACCCCCTGGCGCGCGGCCTTCAGACCCGTGCCCACTGCCTTGCCAACGGACTCGCCGGCACGGGTCATGACGTCCACCTCGTCCATTCTGTGCTCCACACGTTGTCGTCAGCTTGTGAGGTTGAGGTACCCCATCGTGCCCCTTCCTGAACATCTCCGCCTGTGATGGCACGATGGTGTGGTGGCTGACAGCAACGAATCCTTCGTCGGGACCAAGGTGACGGCGACCCTGCACACCACGCAGGGCGACATCCGCATCAACCTGTTCCCCGACCACGCCCCCAAGACGGTGGCGAACTTCGTCGGGCTCGCCGAGGGCACCCGCGAGTACACAGAGGCCAACGCGAGCGGCGGGAAGACGGGTCCGTTCTACGACGGCACCCTGTTCCACCGCGTCATCGCCGGCTTCATGCTCCAGACCGGCGACCCGACCGGCACCGGTCGCGGCGGCCCCGGCTACCGCTTCGCCGACGAGTTCAACTCCGAGCTCCAGTTCAACCGCCCGTACATCCTCGCGATGGCGAACGCCGGGCCCAACACCAACGGCTCGCAGTTCTTCATCACCGTAGCGCCGACGACGTGGCTCAACTTCAAGCACACGATCTTCGGTGAGGTCGCGGACCAGCCGTCGCGCGACGTCGTCGACGCGATCGGCAACACCACGACCGGTGCGGGCGACCGTCCCGTGAACGACATCAAGATCGAGCGGATCACGATCGAACGCGCGTGAGCGACGCCTTTGTGCCACCGGACGGGCCGGTCGGAGCGCAACCGGAGACCCCGGTCTGCGCACGTCATTCCGATCGGCCCACCCGGCTGCGCTGCACCCGGTGCGACCGTCCGGCGTGCCCGGACTGCCTACGGGACGCCTCCGTCGGCATGCAGTGCGTCGACTGCGTGAACGAAGGCGCGCGCACGGTCCGCCAGGCCCGCACCTCCGCGGGCGCGGTGGCCTCGAACGGCCGGCCGATCATCACGCAGGTGATGATCGCGCTCAACGTGCTCGCGTACGTGGTCACGGTCGTGCAGTCCGGCAGTCCGATGAACAACTCCAGGTCGGAGCTGTTCCAGGCCACGTCGCTGATTCCGGAGCTCACCGCGAACGGTGAGTGGTGGCGGATCGTCACGTCCGGCTTCATGCACTTCGGCCTGATCCACCTCGCGTTCAACATGGCCGCGCTCTTCGTGGTGGGCCCCGTGGTCGAGCAGGAGCTCGGGAAGCTGCGGTACAGCGCCGTGTACTTCCTGTCGCTGCTCGGCGGCAGCGCGGCCGCGTTCTACTTCGGCACCGTCTGCCAGCAGCTCGCCGGCGCGTCCGGCGCGGTGTTCGGCCTGATGGGCGCGCTGCTGATCGTGTTCAAGCGGCAGAAGCGGGACATCTCGACGATCGTCGTGGTCGTCGGCATCAACCTGCTGTCGAACCTCTTCACGAACGCGTCGCTGCTCGGGCACCTCGGCGGGTTCGTGGTCGGCGGTCTACTGACGCTCGCGATGGTCAGGGCGCCGCAGAAGAACCGCAACGCCTACCAGATCGCCGCGGTGGCGGCCGTCGTCGTGTTGCTCGGAGGGATGTTCCTCCTCCGCGCCACCGAACTCGACACGACCGCGGAAGTCCTCCTCGAGATAGCGCGCACCTGCCGGCCCGGCTAGGGCCGCAACGCGTGGAGAACTCCGGCGACTTCTTCGGGATCGGCGCCGAGGTCCAGCTTCGTGAGCACCACGAGGCGGTCGTCGGCGTCGAGCTCCAACGTCTGCTGCTCCCTGCCCAGCCGGCGGGTGGTCTGCAGCTTGACCTTCACCTCGTGCCACGGCAGCAGCGTCGTGCTCGCGAACCCGCGCACGGCGAGCCCGTTCGCGTCCGCGGTGAGCCTGGGCCTCGCGATGGTCGCGAACGCCGCGAGGTAGGCGACCAGCAGCGTCGCCAGTCCGACGAGGAGACGGCCCGCGTTGTCGTCGGCGAGGACGGTCGCGACGGCGAGGGCGAGCGCGGCGACCCACGCGACGGCGACGATCCGGGCGGGTGTGGACCAGGTGCGAGTCACGCCGTCGAGTGTGCCGCATCGAATGTGGACGACCGAACGGGTCCTTATGAGGGAAAACCTTCGCTTGTGCATTTTGGTGCAAAGTTGTCCACAGGACTTGTCCCCAATGGGGATGACTTACAGCTGTGTGCTTCGGTGACGCTCGGGTGAACCGGTGGACGTGGTCAGAACAAAGGTCGGCCCGGACGTGTGACGTCCGGGCCGACCTGTGCGAACCGTGAGGTGGCGGCTGCCTACCGCCAGCGCATCGTCATCAGCAGACCGATGATCATCAGCGCGAAGCCGATGGCGAAGTTCCACGCGCCCAGCTCGAGCATGAACGGGATCTTCTCGGCCGCGATGTAGTTGACGACCAGCCACGAGAGGCCCAGCAGCATGAAGCCGAGCATGACGACGACGTAGACCGGGTGTGACGGCCCCGCTGCCTTGACCTTGACCGGCGTACGGCGGTCAGTGGGTGCGGTGTAAGCCGCCTTCTTCCGGACCTTGGACTTTGGCATGCTGTCCTCGCCTGACGTGGATATCCGTGAGTGACGCGAGTTTACGTGCACTACTCAGGAGACACGTTAACGTAGCGACCGTGGTCAGCGAACCACCTGGCAAGACGCAGTTGTTTTCAGTTCACAGTCCGCGCGGAGGTTCTCAGGTGAACTCGGGACCGCAGCAGCCGCCTCCCCGGCGACCTGCACCCCGTCGTGATGACCTTCACCACGTGCGGGCCACTCCTTCTCCCCGTCCGCTGCCGCCACCGGAGGCGACGCAGTACACCAGCGCTTTCTCCGGCAGCCTCCCCCCGGCGGGTGCTCCGCCGCGCGCGCCTCAGGGACCACCGCCCGGCACTCCCGCCCGCGGACTGCCGCAGGGCACCCCGCCCGGCGGAATGCCCAGGCAGGGAACGCCGCCAGGGGGAATGCCGCGCCAGGGAATGCCGCCGCGCGCGGCTCCTCACCGGGGAATGCCGCCGCGTCCGCCCCGTCCCCGCCCGGTCGACCCGCCCACCGAGGTGATCCCGCGCGTCGAGGACGACTACGACGACGAGTACTACGACGACGACTATTACGACGAGGGCGAGAAGAAGGCGGCCCCGCCTCCGGACAGCCTCGCGCGCAAGACCGTCCGCGGCGTCGGCGAAGCCCTCATCACGATGGGGCTCGTCGTGCTGCTGTTCGTCGTCTACGAGGTCTACGTCACCGACCTGCTCTCCGCCGAGAAGCAGCAGGACGCCACCGCGGCCCTCGACTCCGAGTGGAGCTCGAACACCGTCACGCCCCCTCCGGCCGACCCGAACCGCCAGTCGAAGCTGAACCTCATCGAGGGCAAGGCCTTCGCGAAGATGTACATCCCGGTCTTCGGCAACGACTGGAAGTTCTCCGTCGTCGAGGGCACGACCGACAAGCACCTGGAGATCGGCCCCGGCCACTACAAGGACACGGCCCAGCCGGGCGAGGCGGGCAACTTCGCCATCGCCGGACACCGCGTCGGCAAGGGCGCCCCGTTCAACGACCTGGACCTGCTGCGCTCCTGCGACGCCGTCGTGGTGCAGACGCAGACCCAGTGGTTCGTCTACCGGGTGCTCCCCATGAGCAGCGAGGTGGCGGGCTGGGCGTCGAACGCCCGCTCGAAGGAAGCCGCCTGCACCGGCGTCGCGCCGCTGTCGACGACCCTCGGCGACGCCTACGCCAAGACCGTCGGCCAGGAGATCGTGGTCCCGACCCAGGGCGAGGTCATCGCTCCGATCCCGCACCAGGTCGGCACGACCGTGCCCGCCGACAAGCAGGCCAGGCTGCTCACCCTGACGACGTGCCACCCGCGCTTCTCCGACAAGCAGCGCCTGATCGTGCACGCCATCGAGACCAAGAGCTACCCGGTGGCGGACAACTTCGTGCCGCCCGAGATGACGGAGGGCTGATGTACGGCTGGATCTGGGCGCACCTGCCGGGCCCGCTGTACCTGAAGGTCATCGAGGCAGTCGTGCTGGTGGCGGGCATCGTCACCCTGCTGATGTTCGTGGTGTTCCCGTGGGCGGAGCCGAAGCTGCCGTTCAACAACGTGACGACGGAGTGAGACTCCGGCTGATCGCGGTCATCTCCTCGCGCGGCACGACCTTGACGCGCTCGCGTCCCTGCTCCGCGCCCAGCGCCACCTCGTGCTGGTCGAGCCGGCGCCAGCCCTCGTTCGTCACGAACGGCACGCCGCGCTGCGCCAGGAACTCGACCACCGCCGAAGGTGCCGGCGCCGAGCAGCGGGGGAGTGCGTCGGCGTCCTCCAGCAGGCTGGTGATCGTCTCCAGCGCGTCGCCCTTGGTGTGGCCGATCAGGCCGATCGGGCCGCGCTTGACCCAGCCCGTGGTGTAGACGCCGGGCATCGGGACCTCGTCGAGGTCCAGCACCCGGCCGGCGGCGTGCGGGATGGTGCCCGACACGTGGTCGAACGGGATGCCGGGCAGGTGCGACGACAGGTAACCGACCGCGCGGTACACGGCCTGGACCTCCCAGTCGGTGAAGACGCCGGTGCCGCGGACGTTGCCGTCGCCGGTCAGCTCCTGGGTCTCGGTGCGCAGGCCCGTCACCTCCGAGGAACCCAGCACCTCCACCGGCGCTTCGAGGAAGTGCAGGTGCAGGCGGCGCGGGCGGGTGCCGACGTCGCGGATCGCCCACTCCTGGAGGGTCTTCACGATCATCTCGACCTGCTTGTTGGACCTGATCGCGTGCATCGAGGCCTCGTCGAACTCGATGCCCTCCGCGTGGACGATCACCTCGACGTTCGGCGAGTGGTTGAGCTCGCGCAGTTCCAGCGGGGTGAACTTGGCCTGGGCCGGGCCGCGGCGGCCGAAGACGTGGACGTCCGTCACCGGGGACGAGCTCAGGCCCTCGTGGACGTTCGGCGGGATCTCGGTGACCAGCAGCTCGTCGGCGGTCTTGGCCAGGACGCGGGCCACGTCGAGCGCCACGTTGCCCACACCCAGGACGGCGACCGACGTCGCGGTCAGCGGCCAGGTGCGCGGGACGTCCGGGTGGCCGTCGTACCAGGACACGAAGTCCGCGGCGCCGAAGCTGCCGGGCAGGTCGACGCCGGGGATGTCGAGGGCCCGGTCGGACGAGGCACCCGTCGAGAAGACGACGGCGTCGTAGAAGTGGCGCAGGTCGTCGAGCTTCACGTCGACGCCGTACTCGACGTTGCCGAAGAAGCGGACCGACGGCTTGTCGAGCACCCTCTGCAGGGCCGTGACGATGCCCTTGATGCGCGGGTGGTCGGGCGCGACGCCGTAGCGGACCAGGCCGTAGGGCGCGGGCAGCTTGTCGAAGAGGTCGATCTGCACGTCGACGTCGGACTTGGTCAGGATGTCGGCCGCGTAGACACCGGCCGGTCCGGCGCCGATCACCGCGACGCGCAAGGGACGACTCATGACACCTATTTTAGGTTAGCCTTACTTGGGTGATGACGAGAGCTAACTCACTCGACTCGACCGACTAGGCTCCACACATGCGCGTGCTCGTGGTCGACAACTACGACAGCTTCGTCTACAACCTCATCCAGTACCTGGCCCAGCTGGGTGCGGAATGCGTCGTGCGGCGCAACGACGAGGTGGACCTCGACGAGATCGGCCAGGTCGACGGGGTGCTCGTCAGCCCCGGTCCCGGCACACCGGAGCGCGCCGGCGCCAGCATCGACGTCATCAAGAAGTGCGCCGACACCGGCAAGCCCGTCTTCGGCGTCTGCCTCGGCCACCAGGCCATCGGCGTGGTGTGGGGCGCGACGGTCGACCGCGCGCCCGAGCTGCTGCACGGCAAGACGAGCATCGTCTTCCACGAGGGCCGCGGCGTGCTCGCGGGCGTGCCGCAGCCGTTCATCGCGACCCGCTACCACTCGCTGACGGTGCTGCCGGAGACGATCCCCGCGGAGTTCGAGGTCACCGGCAAGACCGAGAGCGGCATCGTGATGGGCATGCGCCACCGCGAACTGCCGGTCGAGGGCGTGCAGTTCCACCCCGAGTCGGTGCTGACCGACGGCGGCCACCGGATGCTCGCCAACTGGCTGCGGACCTGCGGGTTCGAGGTGCCCGAGGCCACCGTCGCGCAGCTCGAGAACGGCATGCGCACCCTCGCCGCCGCGGCCCGCCAGTAAGCGAAAGGGCGGCTTTCCCTCCAGGAAAGCCGCCCTTGGAGACCGCGTTCTACGTCGTGATGATGCCGAACTTGGCGACCGTGATCGTCACCGTCGAGCCCTTGGTGAACGGCTGACCCTTCGCGGGGTTCTGCGAGACGATCTTGTCCTTCTGCTGCGGGTTGCTGACCTGCTGCTCCTCGACGTTGAGGTTGCCGTTCCAGCCCAGCGACTTCAGCTTGTTCTCGGCCTCCCGCTGCGTGAGACCGGTCAGGTCGGGCATCTCCAGCTGGTTGCCCTTCGAGACCCGCAGCGTCACCGTGGTGTCCTTGGCCGCCTTGGTGTTGCCCGTCGGCGTCTGCGAGATGACCTCGCCCTCGGGCTTCGCGCTGTCGATCGTCTCGACGTTGACCTTGAGCCCGGAGCCGATGATCGTCTGGCGGGCGTCGTCCACGTCGGAGCCCACGACGTTCGGCACGTTCAGCTTGTCGGGCGCCCGGCCGAGCTGGATGCTGATCGAGCCGCCCTTCTTCAGCTTCAGGCCGCTCGCCGGGTTCTGACCGGCGACCTTGCCGACCTTGCTCGTGTCGTCGACCTCGACCTGGTCGGCGGCCTGCGTCAGCTTGAAGCCGTTCGGGTCCTTGTCCAGGATCGCCTGGGCCTCCTGCGGCGTCTTGCCCACGAGGTCCGGCACGGTGCCCTCACCGGGAGGCGCGCCGACGGCGATCGTGACCGTCGACCCCTTGTTGACCTGGCTGCCCTCAGGCGGGTTCGAGTCGATCACCTTGTTGATCTGGTCGGCGTTGCACCGCGCGGCGGCGCCGTTCGGACCCGGCTCGCAGGCGACGTCCTCCTGCGCGGCGACGAGCCCCGCCTTCCGGATGTTCTCCTTGGCCTCCAGCGGGCTGAGCCCCACGATCGACGGCACGCTGGCCTTCTCGGTGGCCTCGCTGCCGGAGTTCATGACGCTCGCGGTGATCCACGCGGCGAGGCCGAGCACCGCCACGCACAGGATCACCACCAGCGTGACCATGATGGCCTTCTTGCGCCGCGCGCGACGTTCCTCTTCCTCGTCGGCGAGCGGGTCGTAGTCGTCCTCCGGCTCGGACTTGAGCGCGGCGGGACGGTGCCTGCCACCACCGGACACGACCTGCGTGCGAGGAGCGCGCGCCTGCTCGTTCATCACGGCGGTGCGGTCCTCGGCGGTCATGACGGCCGGCGCGGACGGGCGCTGGCCCGACAGCACGCGCACCAGGTCGGCGCGCATCTCCGCGGCCGACTGGTAGCGGTTCGCCGGACCCTTCGACATCGCCTTGAGCACGATCGCGTCGAGCTGCGGCGACACCTTCGGGTTCAGCTGCGACGGGGCCTTCGGGTCCTCCCGCACGTGCTGGTACGCGACCGCGACGGGCGAGTCACCGGTGAACGGCGGCTCCCCGGTCAGCAGCTCGAACAGCACGCAGCCGGCGGCGTAGACGTCCGAGCGGGCGTCGACGGACTCGCCGCGCGCCTGCTCGGGGGACAGGTACTGGGCCGTGCCGATGACCGCGGCGGTCTGCGTGACCGCGGCCTGGCCGTCGTGCAGCGCCCGCGCGATGCCGAAGTCCATCACCTTCACGGCACCGGACTTCGTGATCATCACGTTGGCCGGCTTCACGTCGCGGTGGACGATGCCGTGGCGGTGGCTGAAGTCGAGCGCGGCCGACACGTCGGCCATGACCTCCATCGCGCGCTTGCCCGACAGCGGGCCCTGCGTCTTCACTATGTCGCGCAGTGTTCGTCCGTCGACGAACTCCATCACGATGTACGGCAGCGGGCCGTACTCGGTCTGCGTCTCACCGGTGTCGTAGACGGCGACGATCGCCGGGTGGTTCAGTGCGGCGGAGTTCTGCGCCTCGCGCCGGAAGCGCTCCTGGAACTGGGCGTCACGGGCGAGGTCGGCTCGCAGCACCTTGATCGCCACGTCTCTGCCGAGGCGGACGTCCCGCCCCTTGTGGACCTCGGACATGCCGCCGTACCCGAGGGTCTCACCCAGTTCGTAGCGGTTTGAGAGCAGTCGCGGAGTGCTCATCGGTGCTTCGTCCCGCTCCTCGTCGACGGTGTTCCCAAGTCGGTTCTGGTCTTGCTCATGGCGCGCACGTCACCTTCACCTGCGAGCCCGCCGCAACCTCGCCTGTCGGCTCGATGGCGGTGACCCGGCACTTCTTCAGGTCGCCCGGTGACGTGCCCTGGGGGCTCTGCACCTTGGGCACCAGGCCGTGGTCGATCAGGTCGGTCCTGGCCTGATCGCCGGACCGGCCGATGTAGTCGTCCTCGTCGATCAGCTTCGACGCGCTGCCCGGTATCCGGTCGGCGGAGTCGGGCTTCGCCTGGCTGTTCGCCGGCAGGTTCGCGTTCGCCGAGTTGGACGTCGTCGGCCGGCCACCTTGCCCGCTGCCGTCGTTCCTGACGGTGAACTTCCACAGGACGACCACGCCGAGCACCACCAGCACGGTCACCAGAAAAGCGACCATAACCCAGATGACGGTCCGGTTTCTCCCCGGTGGGGTCGGCATGGGGGTGAACGTGCCGGGCTGGTGCACCGGCGGCATTCCCGGCGGGGTGCCGAGGTGAACCGGTCCCGTCGGGTGGTGCGTCATCTGCTGCGGGATCGGCAGCGGCTGCGACACCTGCGGAGGCGGCGGGGCCTGCTGGGGCACGACCTGCTGCTGCACCACCTGGGGCATCGAGAACCCCGACGGCGTCGGCAGCGGCTGGCCCACCCGCACCGCGCTGACGGCGGCGGCGAACTCGCCACCGGTCCGGTAGCGCTGCCGCGGGTCCTTCACCAGCGTCGCCTCGATCAACGCCCGCGCACCCGGCGGGACGTCCGGCGGCAACGGCGGCGCGATGTCGCGGATGTGCATCATCGCGACCGTCACCGCGTTGTCCGACAGGAACGGCCGGTGGCCCGCCAGGCACTCGTACCCGCACACGGCCAGCGAGTAGACGTCGCTCGCCGGTTCGGCCTCGCCGCCGAGCGCCTGCTCGGGAGCGATGTAGTGCGCCGTGCCCATCACCATGCCGGACCGCGTCACGGGTGCCGCGTCCACGGCCTTCGCGATGCCGAAGTCGGTGATCTTCACCTTCCCCGACGGCGTCACCATGATGTTGCCGGGCTTCACGTCCCGGTGCACGAGCCCGCGTTCGTGGGCCGCCTGCAACGCGTTGCCGGTCTGCTCCAGCAGGTCGAGCGTCACCTCGGCGGTGAGCCTGCCCCTGGAGATGATCGTCGCGAGCGGCTCGCCCTCGACGAGCTCCATCACCAGGTACGCCGTGTCCTCCGGCCCCTCCGCGATGGACGCGGTCTCGCCGTAGTCGTGCACCGACGCGATGCCGGGGTGGTTGAGCGACGCGGTCATCCGCGCCTCGACGCGGAAGCGGTGCAGGAACTCGGGGTCGCCGGAGAGCTCCGCCTTGAGCACCTTCACGGCGACGCGGCGGTCGAGCCGGTCGTCGGCCGCCTCCCAGACCTCGCCCATGCCACCGACCGCGATCCGCCGGGTCAGGCGGTAGCGGTCGGCGAGGAGCTGGCCCGTGGTCAGCATCAGCGACCCGCCAGGTACGCGTTCATCACGGCGCGCCCGATCGGCGCGGCGACCTTGCCACCGGTGGCGCCCAGGCCGCGGTCGCCACCGTCCTCGACGATGACCGCGATGGCGATCTCCGGCTTCTGCGCGGGGGCGAACGCGATGTACCAGGCGTGCGGCTTGTTCTGCAGCGGGTTGGTGCCATGCTCGGCCGTACCGGTCTTCGACGCCACCTGCACGTTCTGCAGACGGCCCTCGCCACCGGTGTTGATCTCGGACTGGATCATCATGTCGCGCAGCACCGACGCGTTGGCGGAGCTCATCGCCGTCTCGACCTGGTCGGGCTTGGTGTCGCCGATCGACTTGAGGTCGGGGCCGAGCACCTTCGACACGAGGTACGGCTGCATGCGCTTGCCGCCGTTGGCGATCGTCGCCGAGATCACCGCGTTCTCGAGAGGGGTGATCTGCACGTCGCGCTGGCCGATGCCGGTCTGCCAGAGCGCCGCCTCGTCCGGGATCGCGCCCAGGGTGGAGGTCTCGACGGCCAGCGGCACCGTGAGGTCCGGGTCGTTGAAGCCGAACTTCTCCGCCTGCCGGCGCAGCTTGTTCGCACCGACCTGGCCCGCCATCTCGCCGAACGCCGTGTTGCACGACTTCGCGAGCGCGGTCTCCATCGACACCGTCTCGCCGGGACCGCACGGGGTGCCGTTGAAGTTCGGCAGGTCCGTCTGCGTGTTCGGCAGCTTGACGGTGCCCTTGGCGGTGTACTGCGAGTCCTTGTTCTTGCCGTCCGCGAGCGCGGCCGCGGCGACCACGACCTTCAACGTCGAACCGGCCGGGTACAGCGCCTGCGTCGCCCGGTTGACCAGCGGGTCGTTCGCGTCCTTGGCGGTGAGCTGCTTCCACGCGGACGCCTGCTCGTTCGCGTCGTGGCTCGCCAGTGCGTTCGGGTCGTAGGACGGCGTGCTCGCCATCGCGAGGATCTCGCCGGTCTCCGGCTTGATCGCGACGACCGAACCGGTGAAGCCCTTCGCGGTCAGCTGGTCGTACGCGGTCTGTTGCACCTTCGAGTCGAGGGTGAGCTGGACGTTGCCGCCCACCGGGTCGCGGCCCGTGATCAACGCGGAGATGCGGCGCGCCAGCAGCCGGTCGTCCGAGCCGTTCAGCAGGTCGTTCTCGGCGCGCTCCATGCCGGAGGTGCCGTAGGTGACCGACAGGTAGCCGGTGACGGGCGCGTAGACCGGGCCGTTGTTGTAGGTGCGCAGGAACCGGAGGCGGTCCGTCGTCTCCTTCACGTCCGCGATCACCGTGCCGTCGGCGACCGTGATCAGACCGCGCTTGCGGGCGTACTCGTCGAGCAGCACGCGGCGGTTGTACGCGTTCTTGCGCCACTCGTCGGCGTTGATCACCTGGACCCACGTGGCGTTGCCCAGGAGCAGCAGGATCATGACCATCATGGCCATGCCGACGCGGCGGAGCGGTGTGTTCATTTGGGACGCTCCACCATCACAGTGTGCTGGTCGGCGATGGCCGGTTGCTGCGGTTTCGGCTTGGGAGCCCGCTGCGGGGACCGCGCGGCGGCGGAGATCCGCAAGAGCAACGCGACCAGGATGTAGTTCGCGAGCAGCGACGAACCGCCGTAGGACAGGAACGGAGCGGTGATGCCCGTCATCGGGATCAGCTTCGTGACACCGCCGACGACGATGAACACCTGGAAGCAGACCGCGAACGCCAGACCGCCGCCGAGCAGCTTGCCGAAGCTGTCGCGCACGGCGATGGCGCTGCGCAGGCCGCGCAGGGCGAAGACCATGTAGATCAGCAGCAGCGCTGCGAACCCGACGAACCCGAGCTCCTCGCCGATCACGGCGGTGATGAAGTCGGTGTTGGCCTCGGGGATCATCTCCGGCCGGCCCGCGCCGAGACCGGCACCGCCGATGCCGCCGGTCGCGAGCCCGAACAGCGACTGCGAGATCTGGTAGCCGCCGCCGATCTTGTCGTAGCGGCCGATCGGGTCCTGCCAGTTCGCGACGCGCTGCTGCACGTGGTTGAAGAGCTTCCACGCGACGATCGCGCCGCCGGAGAACAGGCCGAGACCGAGAACCACCCAAGCCGCGCGTTCGGTGGCGACGTAGAGCAGCACGAGCACGATTCCGAAGAACAGCAGCGAGGAGCCGAGGTCCTTCTGCAGCACCATGACCGCGACCGTGACGCCCCACGCCGCGAACAGCGGGCCGAGGTCGCGGGCGCGCGGCAGGTCCATGCCGAGGAAACGGCGGCCCGCCACGGTGAAGAGGTCCCGCTTCGACACCAGGAACGCGGCGAAGAAGACCATCAGCAGGATCTTGGCGAACTCACCCGGCTGGATCGACAGCGGACCGATGCGCAGCCAGATCTTCGCGCCGTTGATCTCCGGCGCGATGAAGCCGGGCAGCAGACCGGGCAGCATCAGCGCGACGAGGCCCACGAGGCCGAACGTGTAGCCGAACCGCGCGAGCATGCGGTGGTCGGTGAGGAACTTCAGCGTCGCCGCGAACAGCAGCAACCCGATGCCGGTCCAGATGACCTGCTTGAACGCCACCGGGTCCCACGTCGAGCCGTCCGGGAAGACGGTGCCCTCCATGGCGAGGTCGATCCGGTGGATGACCACCAGGCCGAGCCCGTTGAGCAGCGCGACGCACGGCAGGATCGCCGGGTCGGCGTAGGGGGCCCACCTGCGCACGGCGAGGTGGGCGCACGCGAAGAGACCGAGGTACGCGAGACCGAGGTAGAGGATCCTCAGGCTCAGCGAGCGCTCCTGGTTCAGTTCGACCAGGATGAGTGCCAGCGTCACGAGACCGGCTGCGAACGACAGCATCACCAGTTCGGTTCCGCGCCGTGTAGGCGCCCGCAGTCCTGGCGACGTGCCGGTCGCCGACGACGCTCCTGGTGAGCCTTCCCCGGTGGGGGCGGGCGAGCCCATCAACTACGGACCCTCCCGGCAATCCACACCCAGCTTCTGCTGCGAGGGCGTGAGCGAAGGCTCGGTGGTGCCCGTCTCCGGGTTCGGCGAACCGCTCGACGACGGGGTGCTCGTGGTGGTGGCGCCGGAGCTCGACGGCGTGCTGGTCGTCGTCGGAGGCGTCGTCGTGGTGGTGGTCGACGTCGTCGACGTGTCCTTGCACAACGGCAGCATGTGCTCCGTGCGCAGCAACCTCACCGCGGCGCGCGCTCCGTCGAGGCCGTTGTCGCTGCGGATGCCGGCGGTGATGGTCTTGCGACCGGCCTCCTGCAGGTCCTTCAGCGTGATCGGCGTGCAGCCCGTCGATCCGGGCGGGCACGAGTCCTCGACCTTGGACGACAGCTTGAAGCCGAGCACGCTGCCGTTGAGCCCGCGGAAGATCGCGACCTGGCCGTCCTCGGTGGCACCCACGTAGAACTGGGTGTTGAGCCACAGCTTGCCGCCGACCGCGACCACGGCCGCGAGCAGGAGCAGCACGAAGACGATCGCGATCGCCTTGATGGTGTTGCGCTTCTTGCGCTTCGGGTCCGGCGGCGGTGGCGGCGGTGCCTCCATCCGCTGCGGCATCGGCGGGCGCTGCTGCGTGAGCGTCGCCGCGCGGGAGGCCGCGGAGTCCGGCGGGGTGTTGTGCTCCTCGCTGCCGTCACCGGCCGCGCCGCCGACGATCGGGTAGTCGTCGCCGAAGTCGACGTCCTGGACGTCCGCCACGATCACCGTGACGTTGTCCGGGCCGCCGCCCTTGAGCGCGAGCTCGATCATCCGGTCCGCGCACGCCTGCGGGTCGGGGATGCGGATCGCCTCGTCGAGCGTCTCCAGGCTCACGACACCGGACAGGCCGTCCGAGCAGAGCAGGAACCTGTCACCGGAGCGCGCCTCGCGCACGGTGAGGCTCGGCTCGAAGTCGTGGCCGGTCAACGCGCGCAGCAGCAGCGAGCGCTGCGGGTGCGTGGCGGCCTCGTCCGGCGTGATCCGGCCCTCGTCGATCAACGACTGGACGAACGTGTCGTCGTGCGTGATCTGCGCGAAGGTGCCCTCCCTCAGGAGGTACGCGCGCGAGTCGCCGATGTGCACGAGCCCGAGGCGGTTGCCCGCGAACAGGATGGCCGTGAGCGTGGTGCCCATGCCCTCCAGGTCCGGGTCGCTCGTCACGAGCTCGGAGATGGCGCCGTTGCCACTCGCGACCGCGTCGCGGAGCTTGCCGAGGAGGTCGTCGCCGGGCTCGTCGTCGTCGACGTGGGCCAGCGAGGCGATGACCACCTTGCTCGCGACCTCACCGGCGGCGTGGCCACCCATGCCGTCGGCGACTGCGAGCAGGCGGGGGCCCGCGTACACGGAGTCCTGGTTGTTGGCGCGAACCAGGCCCCTGTCGCTGCGGGCCGCGTATCGAAGAACCAAGGTCATGAGCGCAGCTCGATCACCGTTTTGCCAATGCGGATCGGGGTGCCGAGAGGTACGCGCAGGGGTGCGGTGACCTTGGCTCGGTCTAGGTAGGTGCCGTTCGTGGAGCCGAGGTCCTCCACGTACCAGTCGGTACCGCGCATGGACAGCCTCGCGTGCCTGGTCGACGCGAAGTCGTCGTCCAGGACGAGAGTGGAGTCGTCAGCGCGGCCGATCAGGATCGGCCTGCCGTCGAGCGAGATGCGGGTGCCGGTCAGCGCCCCGTGGGTGACCACGAGTTGCCGAGGCGCCTTGCTTCCCCTCGCCGACTTCTCGGACCTCCGGAATCCGGGCAGACCTGACGCCCGGAGCCCTGAGGCTGCGTAGAGATCAGAGCGGACCACACGTAGGGCGGCCAGCACAAAGAGCCAGAGGAGCACGAGAAAGCCCGCTCTGGTCAGCTGCATCACCAGCTCTGGCACCGGTTGTAACCGCTCCTGCCTTGAGTTGCTTACCGACGCCCGTGTCGACCTCTAGCCCGCGGTGCGGAAGACCAGTGACGAGTGGCCGATGCGGACGACGTCGCCTTCCGCGAGCTGCCAAGTCTGCACTGGCGTGCCGTTCACCGTGGTGCCGTTGGTCGAACCGAGATCCGCGAGCATCGCATTCTGCCCGTCCCACGAGATTTCCAGGTGTCGCCTGGAGACCCCGGTGTCCGGGAGGCGGAAGTCGGCTTCCTGCCCACGTCCTACGACGTTTCCACCCTGCTTGAGGTTGTACGTGCGGTTGGAACCGTCGTCGAGGTGCAGCGTCGCGTTGAGCTGGCGGTTGGCGCCCTGGGTGGCCGGGGGAGCGTATCCGCCCTGGTTGTAGCCCTGGTCGTAGCCGCCGCCCTGCTGGCCGTAGCCCTGCTGCTGGCCGTAACCCTGGTCGTACCCGCCCTGCTGGCCGTAACCCTGGTCGTACCCGCCGGCCTGCTGGCCGCCGCCGTAGCCCTGGTCGTAGCCCTGCTGGCCGTAGCCCTGCTGCTGGCCGTAACCCTGGTCGTACCCGCCGCCGCCCTGCTGGCCGCCGCCGTACCCCTGGTCGTAGCCCTGCTGCTGGCCGCCGCCGTAGCCCTGGTCATAGCCCTGCTGCTGGCCGCCGCCGTAGCCGCCGCCCTGCTGGCCGTAACCCTGGTCGTAGCCGCCTTGCTGGCCGTAACCCTGGTCATAGCCCTGCTGCTGGCCGTAGCCCTGCTGCTGGCCATAACCCTGCTGGTCGTAGCCCTGCTGGCCGTAGCCGCCCTGACCATAGGGGTCCTGGGCGGGCTGGCCCTGTCCTTGTCCGTAGCCGGGTGGCTGGCTCATGGATCGGTCTCCTGCGGTGCGAGGTGGTGCTGACCGTCGGCTGGCCGCTTTCACGTCGGGGTCGACGGACGAGCTGGTTCGGAACTGTCCGGTGTGCAGCGCCTCGGAGCGCTCCAGGGAGACTACGACGTCACCATAGGTATCCCATCCGGACTCGGCCAGGTGCTCCCGCAGGCCCTCTGCGAGAAGCTGGGTGATGCGTAGTTCATCCTGCTCGTCGCCCGCAAGACGCTCGTGGTCCTGGGCTCCGAGCAGCACCTTGTAGTGGTTGGGGGCTAGCAGTCTGCCACCCGCGAGCTCGCGGATGTTGCTGTCACCCTCCCGTTGCAGCGCCTGTGCCACCTCTTGGGGCACGACGTTGCCGCCGAACACCCGCGCGAAGGTGTTGCCGACCATGCCCTCGAGCTTGCGCTCGAAGCGTTGCAGGCCCATGTCGACTCCTTCCGCTCGGACGGGCTCCTGCACCGATCGTATCCGGGTACGACCACGCCTACAGGGGGCGATTAGGAACCTGGTTTGGACGCGTGCTAGTGTTCCTCTCGTCGCCAGGGCAAGTGGCGGAATGGCAGACGCGCACGGTTCAGGTCCGTGTGTCCGAAAGGACGTGGGGGTTCAACTCCCCCCTTGCCCACAACAAGACAGAAAGAACCCCTCTCGCGGAATCGCGAGAGGGGTTCTTTCGTTGATGGGCCGTATCGGATTCCTTGATCCAACAGGTGATGTCTGTCACTCGTTCGGGGGCGCACGTGTGGGCGATGGCGCCAGCGGACCTCGCGCTCGTCGAACTCCTGAGCCGGAACCAGGTCCCGGCGAGCTCAAGGTCAGGCTGCCGGCCGCCGACGTGAACCCGTTCGACTGCGAAGTGGTGGACGGAATGTTCCGGGGTTCGGGAGAACACCGGTTCCCGTTGGTTCCGGGAACTGATGGTGCGGGTGAGGTGGTCGGTTCTGGAGAGAAGATTTTCGGAACCTTCTTCCACCGCCCGGTCGGCATCGGGACATACGCCGAGTCGGTCCCGACTCCCTCGTGGAGGCCGACGCACTCAACACCAACTACGTCTCCAGTGATTCCGTCCAGAACTTCGGCATGAAGGGGTCGCGGGAAGCACTGGAACGGCTCGTCGCATCGGTGCAGGCCGGCGAGCTCGAAGTGCCGATCTCGCGCCGCGTGCCGCTGCGCGAGGCCGCCGACGTTTTCGCAGGTCGCGGGCCCGGCAAGACCGTGATCATCATGCAGGTGGTCGTTCTGGCGCGGTGAACGGTCGGCGGACGGTGCCGCCCACCGGTGGGCGGCGATTTCCACTCACGCGTGATGCACCCACTTTGAGCAGGTCTTTTCGTGCGTCCATCCGGCGCAACGTCACCCAGACGGCAGCACCGTAGGACCGAACTCCCCGCGCCGCTCTTCGACCGGTCACCGACCGGTCGGCGCCGTCGATCGCAGGGGGTCCTGTGACCTGGGGGCGGGCCGTGCGCTTCCTGCTAATCCTTAACCGGAGCACGAGTCGAAACGCGGCGGATCGCCCGCCGCGGGTGACGAGGAGGCACTGGCGTGAGCAGCACCCCAGCAAGGATCGCGGCCCTCGACAGCTCGAACGGTCTGTCGACGACCCCGGTCCCGGTTCCGGAACTGCCCGCGTCCGTCGAGGAGTTGGCAGCCGCCGCGGCGATCCGCCTCGGCTGGCACGGCGTGGTTCTGCCCGAGATGGTCCTCATGGGACGCAAGGTCGTCGTCGTGGCCGAGCTCCTGGCCGACGCCCACGCCGAGCGCGTGTGCGTGGGTGCCGCTCCCGAGGCCGACAAGACCACCGTCTCCACGTGGGTGTGGCCCGAGATGGAAGGCCGCGTCCCGCCGGCCGCCGTCCGCATCGTCGGCGTCATGGCCGTCGCCCGCCACTGGCGCACCGCGCTCGCGTCCGCCGTTCCCTTCGCCCGCTACGGCAACGCCGCGGTCGTCCTGCCCGAGTCGGTCGCCTTCTCGCACGACTACCTCGCGAACTGCCTGCCCCGCGTCCGCCGCTACGGCGTCTCGGTGCTGCTCGCCGACTCCGAGCTCGACCTCTCGGTCGACGTGACCGGCCGCCAGGAGAACGTGCCCTCCGAGGACACCGCCATCACCCGCTGGGTCAACGAGCTCGTCTACGAGCAGGTGCTCGCCACCGCTTCCTGATCTACGGTCGGACCATGCGAGTAGTCATAGCCGGCGGACACGGGCAGATCGCGCTGCTTCTGGAGCAGCAGCTGACCGCTCGTGGGGACGCCGCCACCGCACTGGTCCGCAATCCTGATCATTTTGGTGACGTGTCTGAGGCCGGAGCCGTTCCGGTGTTGTGCGACCTGGAGTCCGCCGATCTGGACTCGGTCGCCGCGTATTTGAACGGTGCTGATGCGGCTGTGTTCGCCGCTGGGGCCGGGCCCGGGTCTGGGGCCGCCCGGAAGGACACCGTGGACTACGGGGCCGCCGCCCTGTTCGCCTCTGCCGCTGTGGAGGCGGGGGTGCGGCGGTTCGTGCAGATCTCCTCGGTCGGTGTCGAGGATGCCGAGTCGCCTGACGTGGATGCATCGTTCGCTGTGTACCTCAAGGCCAAGAGGATGGCTGAGGAGGATCTTCGCGAGCGGGATCTCGATTGGACCGTTCTTCGGCCTGGGCGGTTGGTTGACGATCCTGGTACCGGGCTGGTGACTTTGGCTGCGCCTCGGTTGCCTCGGGGGTCCGTTGCTCGGGCTGATGTTGCTGCTGTGGTTGCTGAGTTGCTTTCTGCTCGGAACACCATTGGGAAGACGTTGGAGTTGGTGAACGGGTCGACGTCTGTTGGGGACGCCGTTCGCGGGATTCTCTGAGGGTTCCCCTGTTGCGTTGGCGGGCTTGCTGTTGCGTGCTTCCACCTGGGGGCGCTGCCCCCAGACCCCCGGCAATCTGATCGGGGGCTCCGCGCCGCTGGCGGGTTGATGGCACGCCTGTTGCGTTGGGCGGCCGCCGGTTGCTTTGTTGGTTGCGTTGCGGTGGGTGCCCCGTCACAAGCCGCACCAGGAGCGAGCCACAACGAGGTAGGGGTGTCAACCCGGCGAAAATCGTGCCGGGTTGACACCCCTACCTCGTTGCAGCAAGAGCTGTGGCGCGACTCGTGACGGGGCACCCACCGCGCGGAGCTTTGCTCCGGACTGCTCGGGCCGTTGGCCCTCGATCAACTGCCCAGGACCCTGTCCAGGTAGTTGTTGGTGAACGTTCTGTTGGGGTCCACCTCGTTGCGTACCCGTAGGAAGTCGTCGAAGTGGGGGTACAGGGGGCGCAGGTCTTCTGCTGTCAGGTCGTGCATCTTGCCCCAGTGGGGGCGGCCGCCCACCTGTTTGGCGATGCTCGCGTAGGCGTCGAAGAAGGTCTTGTACTGCATGCCCAGTGCTTGGTGCATGGAGATGTAGGCGGTGTCCCGGCCGTTCGCGGTGGAGAGCCAGATGTCGTCTGCTTGGGCCACTCGGACTTCGCAGGGGACGATCAGGTGGTCTCGTTCGCCCAGTTTGTCGGCCACTGCTCGGAGTTCGCCGATGACGTCCAGGAGGGTTTCTCGCGGGATGGAGAACTCGGTCTCCACGAAGCGGACTCGTCTCGGGGTCACGAAGACGTTGTGCGAGTAGTCCGAATAGGACCGTTCGGAGATCATCGCGCCGCAGAACTCGTTGAGGCGCTTGGTGTGGCGGGGGAAGGACTTCGCCACCTTGGTCACCACGCCGAAGGCGGCGTTCTCCATCACCTCGTACTCCCACTTCTGGCGGAGCTTCGAGAGGGGGCGGGCCGGTTCGGTGATCCTGTTGTTGCGCTTGAGGATCACTCGGTCCGAGTGAGTGAACCAGTGGAACTCGACGTGGTCTTCGACGGCGCAGAGGTCGTCGAACTGTTCCAGGACGGCGTCCAGGCGGCCCGGGGCTTCGGAGGCTTGCAGGACGAAGGACGGGACGCAGCGGAGGGTCAGGGTGCTGATGACGCCCAGTGCGCCGAGGCCCACGCGGGCGGCGTTGAAGAGGTCCGGGCGTTCTGTGCGGGAGCAGGTGACGACGTCGCCGTTGGCCAGGACCAGTTCCAGGGACTCGATCGCCGTGGCGAGGACGCCCAGTTTCGCGCCGGTGCCGTGGGTCGAGGTGGAGACGGCGCCGGCGACGGTCTGGGCGTCGATGTCGCCCAGGTTCGGCATGGCCAGGCCCAGGCGGTGGAGGTCTGCGTTGAAGGCGTGCAGGGGAGTGCCCGAGCGGACTGTCACCAGGCCGGACTCGGTGTCCGCGCGTACGATTCCCGTCCAGCGGTCCAGGTCCAGCGCTGTTTCCGGGGCCACCGCGATGTCGTTGAACGAGTGGCCGCTACCGCGGGCCCTCACCCGGCTGCCGGAGGAGACCGCTGCCGCGATCTCGTCCGTGCTGGACGGGTGGACGACGCTCGTCGGGGTGCAGGACGCCGTCTTGGCCCAGTTCGTCCACACGCGCGTACCTCCGCTGGAAAGTGTGACCTGCGAGTAACGTAAGTGAAAGCTCTTCACGTTTCAAGGGTTCACGACGTACCGTCAGTGCATGCGCAGAACTCGACTCGACGCCGCTACGAAGGACCTGGATCCTCCGTTCGCGATCGTCGACCTGGACGCCTTCGACCACAACGCGGCGGACCTCGCCCGTCGCGCTGCCGGTCATCCGATCCGGGTGGCGAGCAAGTCGATCAGGGTGCGCGACCTGGTGAGCCGGGCGCTCGAACGGCCCGGTTACGCCGGGGTCATGTGCTACTCGCTGGCCGAGGCGTTGTGGCTGTCCGAGCAGAACGTCAGCGACGACCTCCTGGTCGCCTACCCGACCGCCGACCGGGCGGCGTTGCAGAAGCTCGCGGCCAACGAGACCGCTCGGCAGCGCGTCACGATCATGGTGGACTCGCTGGAGCACCTCGACTTCGTGGACGCCGCGGTCGGGCCGCACTCGGACATCCGCGTGTGCCTGGAGCTCGACGTGTCGTGGAAGCCGTTGCCCGGTCTGCACATCGGGCCGCGCCGGTCGTCGATCCACACGCCGGAGCAGGCCAGGGGTCTCGCTTCGAGGATCGTGCGGCGCACCGGGTTCAAGCTCGTCGGGATCATGGCCTACGAGGGCCAGATCGCGGGGCTGGGGGACAACCCGCCCGGTCAGCCGTTCCGCGCGATCGGCATCCGGTTCATCCAGCGCAAGTCCGGGCCCGAGCTGATCGAGCGGCGGACGGCCGTTGTCAACGCTGTCAGGCAGGTCGCCGAGCTGGAGTTCGTCAACGGCGGCGGTACGGGCAGCCTGGAGCTGACCGCGACGGACCCGTCGGTCACCGAGCTCGCGGCCGGCAGCGGCCTGTTCGGGCCGACGCTGTTCGACGCCTACCAGTCGTTCAAGCCGGAACCCGCGGCGCTGTTCGCGTTGTCGGTGGTGCGCAAGCCGGCCAAGCGCACGGCGACGCTCTTCGCCGGCGGCTACATCGCGTCCGGCACGCCCACGCCCGACCGCCAGCCGTCGCCGTACCTGCCGGAGGGGCTGAAGACGCTCGGTCTCGAAGGCGCCGGCGAGGTGCAGACGCCGGTCACCGGCAAGGCCGCCGAGCAGCTGAAGATCGGCGACCGCGTCTGGATGCGGCACGCCAAGGCCGGTGAGCTGTTCGAGCGCTTCGACGAGGTCCACCTGGTGCGCGGGGACCGCGTCGAACGCACCGTGCCCACCTACCGCGGCGAGCGCAGGAACTTCGGCTAGGCGGGAAGGCGCGATGACAGGTAGCCCCTGACCAGCGCCTTCGCCTCGGCGAGGATCGCCGGGTCGCCCATCGGGTTGTTGCGGAAGGCCATCTTCAGCACGGCGTCGGCGGCCTCGACAGCGATCGCGATCGGCAGCCCGACCTCGCCGAACGGGATGCTGAACTTGCCCGAGATCAGCTCGGAGATCTTGTCCGAGATGACGGCGTTGTTGTCGCGGCGGTCGTCGAGCAGCCGCATGTCCACGACGTCACCGAAGTGCAGCTTCCCGAACGCGGGGATCTCGCGGTGCATCGTCACGTAGACGTCGAACACCGTGTCCACGGCGTCCCACCAGTGCTCGAGCGTCGCCTGCTCGAGCTTGGTGGTGATGCCCTGGGAGAACTTGTCGACGTTGCGCAGGGTCAGCGCCTGCACGACGGCTCTCTTGTCGGGGAAGAACTGGTACAGCGAGCCGACCGCCACACCCGCCCTCTCCGCGATGAGCGTCGTGGTGACGCCGTCGTAGCCCACCTCGTCGATGAGAGTCGCGCAGGCCTCGAGCATGCGCTCGACTCGTTTGGCGCTGCGCTGCTGGACGGGCTGACGGCGAAGCGGGGTGGTGCTCGTCACGGCGACTCCCAGTAGTTCGGGTACTTCCATCTTGCCTGTTGCCCGGCTCTTTCACTTCCCTGAACCTGTCAACACGCCTACGATCCGAACAAGTTTCACATTTGGAGGATCGATGAGCGACTTCCTGTGGGGAGTGTCGACGTCCGCGTTCCAGATCGAGGGCGCGTTCGACGCCGGCGGTCGGGGTCCCTCCGTGTGGGACGAGTTCACTCCGGTACACGACAACGACACCGCGTCCGTTGCGTGCGACCACTACCACCGGTGGCGCGAGGACGTCGAGCTGATGACGCAGCTCGGCGTGAACGCCTACCGGTTCTCGATCGCGTGGCCGCGGATC
Organism: Lentzea sp.; assembly: GCF_036380075.1. Taxonomy (NCBI): domain Bacteria; kingdom Bacillati; phylum Actinomycetota; class Actinomycetes; order Pseudonocardiales; family Pseudonocardiaceae; genus Lentzea; species Lentzea sp. Next base: position 39,957 of record NZ_DASVFL010000032.1, read on the forward strand.
CAGCCCACCGGCAAGGGACCGGCTAACGCCGAGGGCCTCGACTTCTACGACCGCCTGGTCGACGCGCTCGTCGAGGCGGGCATCGCCCCGGTTGCGACGCTGTACCACTGGGACACGCCGCTGGAGCTCGAAGCCGAGGGCGGGTGGCTCAACCGGGACGTCGCCGACCGGTTCGCCGACTACACCTCGCTCGTCGCGGACCGCCTGGCCGACCGCGTGAAGATGTGGATCCCGATCAACGAACCCGCGATGGTGACGTTGCAGGGCTACGCGATCGGCGAGCACGCCCCCGGCAAGACGCTCCTCTTCGACGCGCTGCCGACCGCCCACCACCTCAACCTCGCCCACGGCCGCGCCGTCGAGGTGCTCCGCTCGGCGAACGCGCAAGCGGTTGGCACGGCGAACAACCACACTCCCGCCTGGCCCGCTACGCCGGACGACGTAGCAGCTGCCGAGGCTTACGGCGAAATCCACAACTGGTTGTACGCGGACCCACTTCTGTCGGGCCGATATCCCGGCGCAGTCGCCGACCTGCTGCCGATCCGCGACGGAGACCTGCAGGTCATCCACCGTCCGCTCGACTTCTACGGCGTCAACTACTACAACCCGACGCGGCTGAGGTCGCCGTCGGAGGGCAACCCGCTGCCGTTCGAGCTGGTCGAGATCGACGAGTTCCCGCGCACCGGATTCGGCTGGCCGGTCGTGCCGTCCGGGCTGACCGAGATGATCTCGGCGCTGCGCGAACGGCACCCGGACCTGCCGCCCGTGTACGTGACGGAGAGCGGGTGCAGCTTCCCCGACCGGATCGCGGACGCCGACCGGATCTCCTACCTCGACGGACACCTCAAGGCCGCCCTCGCCGCGGACGTCTCCGGGTACTTCGTGTGGTCGCTGCTCGACAACTTCGAGTGGGAGGCCGGGTACTCGCAGCGCTTCGGCCTGGTCCACGTCGACTACGACACGCAGGTCCGCACGCCGCGCGACTCGTTCCACTGGTACCGCGAGGCGATCAGAGGTGGTCGGAGATGACCGAGGCGCTGGCCGAACCGGTCGTCCCGGTTCGCAGGGGCTGGATGGCCTGGCTGTTCGCCGCGAACCTCGGGCTGTGGCTCGCGGTCTACGCGCCGATCCAGGTGTTGCTGCCGCAGCAGGCCGAGCTGCTCGACAAGGCGAACAAGGAACTGGTGTTCGGCATCGTCACCGGTGTCGGCGCGCTGGTGTCGTTGCTGGTCGTGCCGTTGATCGGGTTCCTGAGCGACCGCACGACCTCGCGGTTCGGCCGCCGCCACCCGTGGACGCTGGCCGGCGCCGTCGTGGGTGCGATCGGACTCGGCGTTCTCGCGAACGCACCCTCGGTCTTCGTGATGACCGTCGGCTGGTGCCTGGTGCAGGCCGGCATCGGCGGCATGCTCGCGGCGCTGACCTCCGCGGTGCCCGACCGCGTGCCCGTCGTGCAACGGGCGCAGGTCGGCGGGCTCATCGGCATCAGCCAGATGCTCGGCACGGTGCTGGGCGCGGTCGTGGTGACGTTGCTGGTCAGCGGACTTCCCGCCGGTTATCTGGCGTGCGCGGCCATCGTCCTGGTGGGCGCGCTCTTCTTCGTGCTGCGCACGCCGGACACGCAGCTCATCACCAAGCCGGTCAAGCCGACGTTCTGGATCTCCCCGCGCGAGCACCCGGACTTCGCCTGGGCGTGGGGCGGTCATCTCATGATCAACCTCGGCAACGCGTTCGGGACGCTCTACCTCCTCTACTTCCTCGGCGACGTCGTCCACCACCCGTCTCCGGAAGACGGCCTGCTGGTGCTGATGGCGCTCTACGGGGTGGCGCTCGCCGCAGGAGCGGTGCTGTTCGGCGCACGAAGTGACCGATCGGGCCGCCGCAAGCCGTACGTGTACCTCGCGTCGTTCGTCATGGCGCTGGCCGCGCTGTTGCTGGTCATCTGGCCCACCTGGGTGAGCGCGCTGGTCGCCGCGCCGCTGCTCGGCGTCGGCTTCGGCACGTACTGGGCGGTCGCGATCGCGCTGCTGACCCAGGTGCTGCCGGCGGCGTCCGACCGGGCGAAGGACCTCGGCGTGCTCAACGTGGCCAACGCGTTACCGCAGGTCATCGCCCCGTTGCTGACGGCGTTGATCCTGGCGAACCTGGGCGGCTACCGCGGCCTGTTCGCGACCTCGGCGCTGGCGACGGCGCTGGCGGCGGTGTTGATGAGTCGAGTGCGATCGGTGGTCTGATGCAGCTGGCGGGCAAGAACGTCCTGGTGACCGGGGCGTCGCAGGGGATCGGGGCCGATACCGCGTTCCGGTTCGCGGCGCACGGCGCACATGTCCACCTTGTGGCCAGAAGCGCCGAACTGCTCGATCAGCAGGTCAAGCGGATCAAGGACTTCGGCGGCTCGGCCTCCGCCCACGTGGCCGACCTCGCGGACGCCGCGCAGATCCGCGCGCTCGCCGAGGAGGTTCCGGCCCTCGACGTGCTGGTCAACAACGCGGGCGTCGGCCGCTGGCTGTTCCTCGACGACACCCCGCCGGACGAGCTGGTGACGATGACCGCGGTGCCCTACCTGGCGGCATTGCTGCTGACCAGGGAGTACCTGGGCGCGATGCGGGCGCGCGGCTCCGGCTGGATCGTCAACGTGAACTCGCCGGTGTCCCGCCTGCCGATCCCCGGCTGCGTGGGCTACCAGTCGTCCCGTTGGGCGCTTCGTGGTTTGACCGCGTCATTGCGCCTTGACCTGCGCGGAACCGGTGTCGGCGTGAGCGAGGTCGTGCCGGGCAAGGTGTCGAGCGAGTACTTCGCCAACAACCCCGGCGCCGAGGAGCGGATCCCGGCCGTCGCCCGGCTGATGATCCCGACCGTGACGCCGGAGCGGTGCGCGCGGGCGATCGTCGACGCGGTGGTGAAGGAACGCGCGGAGCACCTGTTCCCGTGGCAGCTCAAGGCGTTCGAGATCTCCGGCCGGCTCTTCCCCGGCCTGACCTCGTACCTGGCGTGGCGGACGGGTACGCACCGCTGAGAGCGGGAATGCCTCATTCGCATGTGAGGCAGACACGGCCCCGCCCACCCAGGGGGCACCAACCAGCCACACTGCCACCGACCCTACCTGCGGAAACGGTCTGTCAACCCGCCGCTCGGCGATCTGTGGACGGCCGTCGGCTCAGGACGGGAGCTGTGGACAACTCGCGATCTCGGCCCGGAACTGTCGGTGCGGCCTGGAAGAATTGCAGCAAGGGTTCCCCTTCGCAGGGGGACCCTTGCGCAAGCGTGAAAACGGCCCCCATCTGCGCGGGAGGTGCAGACAGGGGCCGTGGTTGGTGACCGCGGACCGGTACCGGTCGGGGAGGGAAGGTGCACGTCACCGGCCCGCGGGAATCTGTGGAGTTGAGCTGACCGGGGCCCGCGATGTCGCGGTCGGGGGTTCGCGCATCGCGGACCACCGGTCAGTAGGCGGTTTGCTGACCTGGTCGTGTCGGGGGGACGCCAGGTCGGACGCAAACGCCCGTTAGTGGGCTCGAGCCACCGCGCGGCGGGACCTGGTGACAGGAGGGGTCACCGGGGCCTCGCGCAGGTGGCGAGCCGGGCGCGGGGCGAGTCCGCCCGCGACCAGGTGTTCGTACGCGGCGCGCCACACCGAGCAAGGTGACTTCTGCTGGCGCCAGCGGCCGGAGCATTCGGGGCAGTTGCCCTTCTCGTCCGGCTCGTGCGCTGCCAGCAGAGCACGCCATCCCTCGGTCAGCCGAGGGAGCTCGGATCGAGCCACCGACAACAGGGAAGGTGCGTCGGCGCGGCTCGCCAGCTCCGTGAGCAGGTCGAGTCGTTCCCACACGGCGTTGCGAAGAACCTGTCCGAGGATCGCGTCCATCGAAACGTCACCGTCACCTTTCCGCCTGGTCGGCGGCTTCGCGTAGCGCGGCCCTGAGCTGTACGAGCTGGTCGTAGGACAAGACTGCCGTCTCACCGGGAGGGCCTACCAGGACCACTTGGCCCTGAACCACCTTCACGGTGAGCTGGCGGTCCCGGTCGACCACGTCGCCGCAGCTGATCTGCCACGTCCGACGCTGCCCGGTCGTGCCGCGCCATGTGGAGTCGGTGTCACCCGTCTCCACAATGGAGGTGGAGTACGTGGAGGAGCTGTCCATCTGATTGGTCGTTCCTCTCCGTGCTCACTCGCTTACCGGACTCCAGATTGCGATGATTCACGTCGGAACGGGACGTCACAGCGCTGACCGGTGGGAGTCTTACGGTGAGCGGTAAGCGGTGTTCGGCAGGGCCGATCAGCCCCGCCGAAGAGGACTTCTCGGGCTCGGGGACCTGCCCCTAGTCTGCCGATGACGCCCAACGGACTGTGAGGGTGCGCGATGAACACCATGAGTTCCCAGGGCTCTCCTATCCCCGCCGAGGTGTGGGACCACCAGGAGATGCGGGACGCACTGGCTCGACGAGAGATCAGCTCGGTCTACCGGCTGCTCCGAAGGCACGGTGTGTCCCAGCGCCAGATCGCGGCGCTCACTGGGCAGTCGCAGTCCGAGGTCTCGGAGATCCTCAAGGGACGCCAGGTGATGGCGTACGACGTCCTGACCAGGATCGCCATGGGGCTGGGTGTCCCACGTGGATACATGGGTCTCGCCTATGACGAGACAACGGCAGTACGGGTGGCCGCGACCGCGGACTCACCCCATCCTGAGGAGGACGAGTCGGTGAAGCGTCGGAAGTTCCTCGCGCACGCCGCCGCCGTGACAGTGGGCGCGGCCGTGTTCGGAGCGGACTCCGGGTCGTGGGTCTCCCACCCCACACAGACTCCGGCTCCGGGCCGCATCGGCATGACCGATGTGCGCCAGGTAGAGGCGGCGACGCGAGCCCTGCGCGCCCTCGACTACCAGTACGGCGGCGGTTCCTGCCGCGACGCCGTGGTCGCCCAGCTGTCCTGGGGACAGCAGATGCTCGGTGCGAGCTCCACGGACATCGTGCGCCAGCGCCTCTATGTCGCGCTGGCCGACCTGCACAACCTCGCCGGCTGGACGTCGTTCGACACGGGCCTGATGGACTCCGCCCGCAACCACTTCGGCCAGGCGCTCGACCTCGCCAAGCAGGGCGAGAACGAGGCGCTCATGGCGAACATCCTGTACCGCATGGGCCGGGTGTACTTGCACCAGAACGCCCCGGACGACGCGCTCAAGGTGTTCCAGCTGGGTCAGCTGGCCGCGCAGAACTCCGGTTCCGAGCTGGCGGTGGGCATCCTCTGCGCGAACGAGGCCTGGGCCTACGCGAAGATGGGCTCCGACGAGCAGGCGCTCAAGCTGCTCGGCCGCGCGCGGGACGAGTTCTCCCGCGCCAACGTCGCCGAAGCCCCCGCCTGGGCCAAGTTCTTCAACGAGATCGACCTCTCGTCCATGATCGGCACGGTGCACACGGAGCTGGCCCAGACGGTGGACGCCAAGTACACGCGGACGGCCATCCCGGCGCTGTCCAAGGCGATCAACAACTTCGGTGACGAGTACGCCCGCAGCCGCTCGTTCAACCTGACCTCGATGGCGATCAACCACCTGCTCGAGGGCGACATCGACCACGGCGCCAAGATCGGCCGCCAGGCCGTCGACCTGTCGGAAAGCCTCAAGTCGGTGCGCACGAAGCAGCGCATGAAGCCCCTGCACCAGGAGGCCGACAAGCGCCGCAACAACCCCGAGGCCCGCGAGCTCGCCGACCGCGTCGCCCGCTTCACCGGCGCCGACTCGGCGGCCTGATCCCATCTCGTTTGGGGCCTATAGCACCCCTTTCGGATGGCGTGGGACACGAAGCGGTAACGCCAGGACCTCCGCACACGAATGCAGCATCGACGGGCGTGCGATCCACGCCTAAGGTGCGGCAGGTCGGGGCGAAGGACGAGGTGCGGCGCGTGAGCCTTACACGGAGGTGGCGTTCCAGGAGAGCGCTGCGGTCCGCGCAGTTGCTCGACGAGGTGGTGGACACCCAGCTGCCGCTGCTCGCGGGGTTCGACGAGGAGCGCCGGCGGCGCTCCGCCGACTACCTCGCCGAGCTCGTGGCACTGGCGCAGGACTACCGCTACTACGCCAACGGGTGGATCGACAGCCGTGAGCTGGACCGCCGCGGCCAGCGGACGATGAACCGGCTGGCGCGGATGCGCGAGGAATCTTCAGCGCGACTGATCACCGACTAGTCCGTTCGCGCGCAGCTCGTCGTGCTGATAGGACCACTCACCGAGTGTGTCGGATTTTGTGGATGTTTCACGTTGAACATTCGTTTTCGTCGCCAGGTCACCACGGCACGGTGCCGGCGTCGTCGAACAGACCGCCGGTCGGACCGTCGTCCCCGAGCGTGGCCAGCCTGATCGCGATCTTCGCGCCGTTCGCCGGCGTCTCGTGCCCGTGGAAGTCGTTGAAGTCGGTCGCGACGTAACCGGGGCAGCAACCGTTGACCTTCATCCCGGTCAGTTCCTTCGCGTACTGCACCGTGACGGCGTTCAGAAACGTCTTCGACGGCATGTAGACCCCGTCGATGTCACCGAAGTCGACGTCCGGCGAGGTCTGCAGCGTCAACGACGACAGGTGGCTCGACTGGTTGACGATCCGCGGCCGTGCGGACCGCCTCAGCAGGGGCAGCATCGCGTTGGTCACCCGGACGACGCCGATCACGTTGGTGTCCAGCACCTCCCGCAGGCCCGCCGGGGTGGCGGCGGACGGCGCCGTCGGCCACGCCCCGGCGATCCCCGCGTTGTTGACCAGCACGTCGAGTCGCCCGAACCGGCCACCGAACAGTGCCACCGCAGCGGCCACGCTCTCGTCGTCGGTCACGTCGAGCGGCACGAAGAACGCGTCGGCGCCGTTCGCCCGCAGCTTCGCCGCCGCCTCCTCGCCGCGCTCGGCGTCCCGGGCGCCGACGCCGACGCTCGCGCCCAGCGCGCCCAGGCCCGCCGCGATCTCGTACCCGATGCCCTTGTTAGCGCCGGTGACCAGCGCAATCGTCTGTTCGCTCATGCATCCGATCGTGGTCCGCGGAGTGGTCAGGACCAACATCGCTTCGGTGTGGCAGCGATACCCGGCCGGTATGGATACCGTGGACGTCGTGGAGACCCGAGAGCTCCGGTACTTCGTCGCGGTCGCCGAAGAGCTGCACTTCGGCCGCGCCGCCGAACGCCTGGGCATCGCCCAGCCGCCGCTGTCGCGCACGATCGCCCAGCTCGAACACCGCCTCGGCGTCGAGCTGCTGACGCGCACCAGCCGGAAGGTGTCGCTGACCGACGCCGGCGTGACCCTGCTGGCCGAGGCCACGGCGATCCTCGGCGCGGTCGCGGCGGCCGAACGCCGGACGCGCGCCGCCGCCACCGACCGGCCTTCGCTGGTGCTGGCCGCCAAGGCGGGCGGATCCGGTGAGGTGCTCGCGAAGCTGCTCGACGCCTATGCGGCCGAACCCGGCGCGGTCGAGGTGGAGCTGCTGCTCTGCGAGTCGAACACGCAGGTACCGCTTCTCGACGGACGGGCGGACGTCGCGCTGCTGCACGAGCCGTACGACCCGACCAGCGGGTTCGACCTGGAGGTCCTGCACGTCGAACGGCAGGTCGCGGTCATGCCGGCGTCGCACCGGCTCGCGGGGGAGTCCCGGCTGCGGATGGCCGAGGTCGCGGACCTGCTCGACGGCGTCCGCTGGCCGCGGCCCGACGGCACCTACCCGGACGGTTCCGGTATCGAGGTGCGCAACCTGACCCAGCTGTTCCAGATGATCGAGCTCGGCCGGGCCGTCGCGGTCGTGCCGGAGGGCGTCTGCACCGGGCTGGCCGAAGGCTTGGCCGCGGTTCCCGTGGTGGACGCGCCGCAGGTGACGACGGTGATCGCGTGGCCGCCGCACAGCCGGTCCCGCGCACTCGCCGACCTGGTCAGGGTCGCGACGGGGTTCAGCTGACGGGCGCGCGGCTGAGGATCACGGCGAGCCCGAACGCGACGCCCATGATCGTCACCTCCAGCACCGCCCACTGCACGATCGCGGTGACCCTGTGCTGCGAGATCTGCGGCAGCAACCGCCACCGGATGTGCGCGCCGAGCACCGCGATCAGCCCGGCGCAGACGGCCTTGCCGAGGAACAGCAGGCCGTAGCCGGTCGTGAACAACGACTGCGGGAACGGCACGACCGGGTTGAGGACGAGCTCCAGCAACCCGTTGAACAGGCCCGTCACCGCGACCACGACCAGGCTGACGGTCGCGATCCGCGAGAACTTCGGCAGCGCGATCGCCAGCAGCCCCTTGCGGTAGGCGACCAGCGCCATCAACGCTCCGAGCCCGCCGGTCCACGCCGCGGCGCCGAGGATGTGCAGCTCCATGGAGACCATCGAGTAGTCGTGGTACTTCCAGTTGGAGGCGTGCCCGGTCACCGGGATCGGCAGCAGGCCGAACATCGAGACGAGGATCCGCAGCTCGGCGGGCACGGACTCGCCGCTGCGCACGGCCATCAGGCCGATCAGCACGTAGACGAGCGCGCAGGAGGCGCTGAACAGCAGGCCCTTGCCGGCGCCGACCGTCGCGACGTAGTCGACGGCGTTGCCGATGCTGACGTCGCTGCCCGGCCGCAGCTCGGCGGCCTGCAGGATGATCGACAGCAGGGCCGCGACCACCCAGACGGCGGCGGCGACGACCGCGGCCGGCCGGGCGATCCGCATGACCGGTTCGGTGTGCGCGGGCCGGTTGAAGCCGAGCAGCTTCGGCAGGATCGACAGCCCGACGACGACCGTCGCCGAGATGTCGAGCAGCACCCGCGTGACCGGCAGGCCGTACCGGACCGCCGCCCCGGCGTCGACGACCCCGGCGACCACGACGGGTGGTGCCAGCACGAGGCCGAGCGCGATGCCCGCGAGCGCGCCGAGGACCAGCCCGGCGAGCACGCGGTAGTGGGAGGGAACGGCGGTCCGGACTTCGCTCATGCCTTCGCGTTCCCGCCACGCAGCGCGAAGAACACGCCACCGCCGAGGAGGACCACGGCACCGACGATCCACACCCAGACGGGCAGGCCGTCGCCCGAGTCGCCACCGCTCGACGCGGTGTCGGCGTTCGCCGGCGTGGTGGGCGTGCCGGTGCCGTCCTTGGTCAGGGTGAACGTCAGCTCACCCGACACGGGGTGGCCGTCCGCGGACAGGATGCGGTAGCCGATCTTGTACTCGCCGGCCTTGCCGAGCGCGTTGACCTTCGCGGAGACCGCGTTGTCCTTGATCGTCGGGTCGCCCGCGACCTCGTAGTGGCCGCCGGTCGCGTCCACGACCGAGATCGTGTTGATGCCCTGGCCGCCCTGCACGTCCTGGTCGAACGTCAGCGTGACGGACGACGGACCCGCCTCCAGCGAGGTCTTGTCCTTCGGGTCGCTGCTGATCAGTGCGTTGTGCGCCGCCGCGGGGGCGGCCGTGGCGAGCACGGCCGCACCAGCGAACAGGAACGCGATTAGCGCCCGCTTCATGCGTTGCGCCTCGAACGCAGGATCGCGCCGACACCGAAGCCCAGGCCCAGCGCGCCGACGGCCAGACCGGCGCCACCGAGGTAGCGGGCGGTGGAGTCGGAACCGGAGGCGGACGCCTCGTGCGTCTCGGCGGAGGCGTTGGCGGCCGGAGCCGTGCCGTGACCGTGGTCGTCGGCACCGGCGGTCTTCGCGGCGAGCTTCAGCGCGGGCGCCGGGTGCTCCGGCTCCTTGCCGTCGGCACCGGTCGGCTGGGACCAGTCGACGACCTCGCCGTTCTCGTAGGTCTGCTTGGTCGGGAGCTCCAGCTTGTCCTTGCCCTCCGGCAGGGTGCCGAGGGCGACGTAGAACTCCTGGTACTCGTTGACGTCGATCTTCACACCGGGGTCGGCGGTCCAGGTGATGGTCCGATAAGCCTCGGTGATCTCCTTGCCGGAGACCGTGACGGGCTTGTCGAGCTTGCCCTTCACGACCTCGGCCTTCCAGCCCGCGAGCGGCTTGGTGCGCACCGACGTGAGCGGGGTGTCCTGCGGGAGGGTCACCTCGATCTTGGTGGTGCCCGCGTTGTCCCGCTCGTTCGGGACGCGGAACGCGAACGTGGCGCGGCCGCCCTGCGTGAACTCCGCGGGCTGGGCGCTGACGTGGGCGGATGCGATGGTCGGGGTGCCGAGGACGGCGAACCCGGCAACGGCGACGACGGCGAGCGCGCGCACGCCGAATCGGTTGGTCGACATGAAGTTGTGGCTCCTGATTGCCAAAGGGGTTCCAGCAGGGGATACGGATGATCAGGAGCCACAGGGCGGGCCGCGCCGCCGATTCGCCCGCGACACGTCCAGGAAGTGCGCGTTCTGGACGTACGGCGTGCTGGTGAACGTCCGCACCGGCCGGGTGGCGGGCAGCGGCGTGAGCCTGCGGGGGATCAGGCGGGTGACGGCGGCGAACAGCCTGAACAGGGCGTTCTCGGCGTGGAACAGCAGCAGTCCGGTGAGCACCGCGGCGACGAGGTGCGCCGCGAACATCGGCCAGGTCAGCGTGTTCGTGTGCTCGTGGCTGACCCAGGTCAGCAACAGGTGCTGGGCGAGCTGGGCCGTGCCGAGCCCGGCCATGACCGAGAGCTTCCCGGTGCGCTTGTCGGCCAGGGACGCCGCCGCGAACGCGATCAGCACCACCAGCGGGAGCGCGTGGACGAACTCGGACAGCTCGCCGCCACCCAGCCCGTGGGCGGCGATGGTGAGCGCGGCGGACGTCAACGCGAGCGCGAAACCCCGCAGGGTGCGCAACTCGCTCGTCCGTGTACTCACGAGGATTGAGGGTAATCGGAGGAGTTTGGACAGGTCTACGAGCGGGTAATCGGGGCCGCATGACCGTTCAATGCGACAAGCCGGGCCGGACAGATCGCGTCGTGTTCGGCGTTGCCGCAGGTCTCACGCTTGCGTTCGTGACCTGGGGGATCGTCGGTACCGACAGCTTGGCGGCCGCTTCGAAGGCGGCGCTCGGCTGGATCATCCAGAACCTCGGCTGGGCTTTTGTGATCTCGGCCTCCGGGTTCGTCGTCTTCGCGCTGTGGCTCGCGTTCAGCCGCTACGGCAAGATCCCGCTGGGCCGCGACGACGAGAAACCCGAGTTCAAGACCGTCTCGTGGGTCGCGATGATGTTCAGCGCCGGTATGGGCATCGGGTTGATGTTCTACGGCGTCAACGAGCCGCTCACCCACTTCGTGAAGCCGCCGCCCGGCACCGAGGGCGACCCCCTCGAGACCGCGATGGCCACCACGCTCTTCCACTGGACGCTGCACCCGTGGGCGATCTACGCGATCGTCGGCATCGCGATCGCCTACAGCAGCTTCCGCCGCGGCCGTTCGTCGCTGATCAGCTCCGCGTTCGCCCCGCTGCTCGGCCGCCGCGCCGCGTCCGGCTGGGGCAGGGCCATCGACGTGATGGCGATCTTCGCGACGCTGTTCGGCTCCGCCGCCTCGCTCGGTCTCGGTGCCCTGCAGATCGGGAGCGGGCTGGAGGCGGCCGGGTGGGCCGGCAGCGTCGGCAAGGGCGTGCTCGTCGCGATCATCGCCGTGCTGACCGTGGCGTTCGTCGCGTCGGCCGTGTCCGGTGTCGCGAAGGGCATCCAGTGGCTGTCGAACATCAACATGGTGCTGGCCGTGGTGCTGGCGCTGTTCCTGTTCGTCGTCGGCCCCACGATCTTCATCCTGAACCTGGTGCCGACGGCCCTGGGCGACTACTTCCGCGAGCTCGCGAACATGGCGGGCCGGACCGCCGCCTCGGGTGGCGACGCGACGGAGACGTGGCTGTCCGGCTGGACGATCTTCTACTGGGCGTGGTGGATCTCGTGGACGCCGTTCGTCGGCATGTTCATCGCGCGCATCTCGCGCGGCCGCACGATCAAGCAGTTCGTGGCCGGCGTGATCCTGGTGCCGTCCGCCGTCTCACTGGTGTGGTTCGCGATCCTGGGCGGCACGGCGATCTTCGAACAGCGCAACGGGGTCGACCTCGCCGGTCAGTCGACGCCGGAGTCGCAGCTGTTCTCGCTGCTCGACCAGTTCCCGCTGGCGACCGTCGCCGGGATCGTGGTCATGGTCCTGGTGGCGATCTTCTTCGTGTCCGGCGCGGACGCCGCGTCGATCGTGATGGGAACGCTCTCGCAGGAGGGCACGATCGAGCCGAAGAAGCCCGTGGTGGTGTTCTGGGGCGTGCTGACCGGTGCCGTCGCGGCGGTGATGCTGCTGGTCGGCGGGTCGAACGCGCTGACGGGGCTGCAGAACCTGACCATCATCGTGGCGCTGCCGTTCATGGTCGTGATGGTCGGTCTGTGCTTCTCGCTGGCCAAGGACCTGCGGTCGGACCCGTTGATCAGGCGCGAGGAACGCGTCGCCGAGGTCATGGAGGAGGTCACCGCCCACCTCGACCCCGGTCAGGTGGTCGAGGAGGCGGCGGTGAAGGCTGTGGCCGAGGTGACGGGGAAGACCCCGCAGGTCAGCGCGAAGACCGAAGAGGTCAGCGCACGTTCAGACGCCTGAGCAGTTCCTGCTCCAGCATCTCCAGATCAGTCCCGACGGCCCGGTGCGCTGCTTTGCGCCGGGCCGTCGGCATGCGTTCGGACGCGCGCACGGCCGCGAGCAGCTGGGTGAGGCGGGCCTCGGTCTTCGAAACCCAATCGGAATCAGACGTCCGCAGGGTCTCGAGCGACTCCGAGAAACCGACGATCCGCGCGTGCAGCCGGGCGCCGTAACCGGAGTACTTGCCGATGTCGGCGACGTCGATGCCGAGCCTGCGCGCCCGGTACCGGTCGTACTGCTCGCTCAAAACCCCAGCTCCGCGGGCGATCACCGGGGCCAGCACCGGAATGAGCGCGGGAGCCACCACCTTCGCGACACCGACCAGGTTCTTCGCTCGGCCGGGCGTGAATCCGGCCTTCGCTTTGCGCGCCATTCGGGTACTCCTCCTCCGTTACGTGAAACTTACTGTGCAGGTTGCTGACACATCCCCTCGACGCGCGACATACGCTGCATCCTGTGACTTCCCAGGTGCAGCTAGACGCCGGCGTGGTCACTCGTTGTCGGCGGCGGGTGCACCTCGAAAACGATCCGGAGATGCGCGACGCTCCCAAAGCGGCGCCGGATCCGGCTTCGGAACAACGGAAAGCGGACGCGACGAACCACCGTCGCGCGGTGGCGGACGCGCTCGGCAGAATCGTCGGCTCGAACCTCTTCGAGGTGCCGAACGGTCCTGACGTGCGCAGCGCGGACCGCGAACGCGTGACGCTGGCCGCGATGGAGATGGGGGCGCCCTACATCTGGGGCGCCGCACTTCCGCGCGACCCGCGTGGCGGTCGCCGCGGCGGAATCGACCTGCTGGTCAAGGACACCACCGGGTACGTGCCGGTGCTCGTGGTCCGGCACAAGATCACCGACCCCGGCCACGGCGCCCGCACGAGCCCGTTGACCATGCCGCTGCCCGACGGCAGCCGCTCCGACCCGTTGCGCAAAGTCCGTCCCCAGCCCCGCGACCAGCTCAGGCTGGCCCACGCCCAGCGCCAGCTCCAGGCCGCCGGCTACGCCCGCAGCGGCCGCGCGACCGGCGGCGTGATCGGCATGGACGCGGACGTCGTGCTGTGGCACGACCTCGAAGCCCCGACGTGGCCCGGCGGCCGCACGGCGCTGGCCGAGTACGACGCCCGGTTCTCCGACCGGCTCTCCGTCGCGTTGGCGGCGGCGAACCAGAACGAGCCGCTGGCGCGCCCGTCCCGGATCGTCGACTGCAAGACCTGCCCGTGGTGGCCCACCTGCGACAGCGAGCTCAAGCAGGGCAGGGACGTCAGCCTCGTCGTGCGCGGCGAGGACGCGGTGGCGTTGCGCAAGGCCGGTATGTCCACTGTGGACGAGCTGGCCGCGCGGGACCCCCTGGCGGAGGGCCCGATCCAGCTCGTCGGCATGCCGTTCGGCGACGCGGTCGTGCTGGCCAGGGCGTGGCTGCGCGACCTGACCCTGGTGCGCCGAGTGCCGCAGATGAACGTGCCGCGCGCCGACGTCGAGATCGACGTCGACATGGAGAGCTTCGGCGACCTGGGCGCGTACATGTGGGGCTGCCTGTTGTCCGGCAAGGACATCGACGAGCCGCAGGGCTACCGCGCTTTCGTGACGTGGGACGCGCTGCCGTGCGACGACGAGGCCCGTTCGTTCGCCGAGTTCTGGACCTGGCTGACCGGCATCCGCCTGCGCGCCAAGGCACGCGGCCTGTCGTTCAAGGCCTACTGCTACAACGAGCTGGCCGAGAACCGCTGGCTGCTGGCCTCCGCGGAACGCTTCGCGGGCAAGCCCGGCATCCCGACCATCGCGCAGGTGAAGGAGTTCATCAACTCCGACGCGTGGGTCGACCTGTTCGGCATCGTCCGCGAGCAGTTCCTGTGCGCCCACGGCAAGGGCCTGAAGATCATCGCCCCGGTGGCGGGGTTCTCCTGGCGCGACCCGGAGGCGGGCGGCGAGAACTCGATGCGCTGGTACCGGGCGGCCGTGGGGCTCAACGGGGACGCGCTGGAGGTCGGTCAGCGGCAGCGGTTGCTGGAGTACAACGAGGACGACGTCCGGGCCACCCACCGCCTGCGCGAGTGGATGACCTCGGACGCCATGGACCGCCTGCCGTACGCGGGTGATCTCTAGCGGGGAGCCATGCGGAGAGCGCCGTCCATCCGGATGACCTCTCCGTTCAGGTAGTCGTGCTCCACGATCGACACCGCGAGCTGCGCGTACTCGGAGGGCTGTGCGAGGCGCTTCGGGAACGGCACCCCGGCCGCCAGCCCGGCGCGGAACTCGTCGGACACCGTGGCGAGCATCGGGGTGTCGACGATGCCGGGGGCGATGGTCAGCACGCGGATGCCCACGCTCGACAGGTCGCGCGCGGCCGGGAGGGTCATGCCCACGACGCCGCCCTTGGACGAGGCGTAGGCGACCTGGCCGATCTGGCCGTCGAACGCGGCGATCGAGGCGGTGTTGATGATGACGCCGCGGGCGCCGTGCTCCAGCTCCTCGGTCTTGCCCATGGCGGCGGCGGCCAGGCGCAGCACGTTGAAGGTGCCGATGAGGTTGACCTCGACGACCTTGCGGTAGAGGTCGAGGTCGTGCGGGCCGGACTTGCCGACGGTGCGGGTCGACGGGCCGATGCCCGCGCAGTTCACCGTGATGCGCAGCGGGGCGCCGGAGCCGGCCGCGGTGTCGACGGCGGCCTGGACCTCTTCGCCCGAGGTCACGTCCGCGGGCAGGTAGGTGACGTTCTCGACCGCCTCGGCCTTCTCGATGGCGCCGGGCAGGTCGAGCGCGAACACCTGCGCTCCCCGCGCCGCCAGCGCACGTGCGGTCGCACCGCCGAGACCGGACGCGCCACCGGTGACGATGGCCGCGGTACCCGAGATCTCCATGCCTTCACCTTCCTCGAAGCGAGCTGCTCGCGAGGAGGTTAACGCTCGTTACCTCGAACTCAACGGTCGGACCAGTGGAGAAGCGCCACCAGGGGCACCGCCGCCACGAACGCGAGGCCGATGAAGATGGTCGCGATCATCAGAATTCCCATGCCTTGAACTGTGCCGTTCGAACGTGTTCGAAACATCGCCCGCGCCGGTAGACCTCTGGGAGGAGATGCGTCACGGTCGGCTACGACCAAAGTCGTACGGCGCTCTCAGGGTGACGTCCGGGTGCGACGTGCACGGGTCGCGCTGCTCCGTTCGGACGTGGGGCATGCGTCACTCGGAGTGACGCAATTTAGTTAGCGTCGCATACCTTTGTGGGGTGTTCACCACGCGCCCCGAACTCGTCGGCACCTTCGGCATGGTCGCTTCGACCCACTGGCTGGCCTCCGCGGCCGCCATGGCCGTCCTCGAGGACGGCGGCAACGCCTTCGACGGGGCCGTTGCCGCCGGGTTCGTCCTCCAGGTCGTGGAACCGCACCTCAACGGCCCCGGCGGTGAGGTCCCGATCATCTTCGCGCCCGCCGGTGGCAACCCGCGCGTGCTGAACGGGCAGGGCGTCGCGCCCGCCGGAGCGACGATCGAGCACTACGCCGGGCTGGGCCTGGACCTCGTGCCCGGCAGCGGGCTGCTGGCCGCGACCGTGCCCGGCGCCTGGGACGGCTGGCTCACGCTGCTGCGCGACCACGGCACCAAGACGTTGCGCGAGGTGCTCGACAAGGCGATCGGTTACGCGCGCGACGGGTTCCCGCTCGTCGAGCGGGCCGTCCACACGATCTCGCTGGTCCAGGACCTCTTCCGCGACCACTGGCCCACGTCCGCCGCGCAGTGGATGCCCGGTGGCGTCCTGCCGGCTCCCGGTGGCCGGTTCCGGAACACGAAGCTCGCCGACACCTGGGAGTGGCTGCTCGCCGCCGGTGAGGCCGCCGGCTCCGACCGCGAGGCGCAGATCGAGGCCGCGCGCCGGGCCTGGTCGCAGGGGTTCGTGGCCGCGCAGGTCGACGAGTTCGTCCGCACCGAGTTCCGCGACGACTCCGGACGCGACCACGCCGGGGTGCTGACCGGTGTCGACATGGCGGGCTGGGAGGCGTCGTACGAGGACGCCCTGATCGTCGACTTCGACGAGTGGTCGCTCGTCAAGGCCGGGGCCTGGACGCAGGGACCCGTTCTGGCGCAGCAGCTCCGGCTGCTGGAGGGCTACGACCTGTCCTATGTGGACGGCAAGCCCACCGCCGAGACGATCCACCTGGCCGTCGAGGCCGCGAAGCTCGCGTTCGCCGACCGCGAGGCCTGGTACGGCGACGTCAGCGACGTCCCGCTGGAGACCCTCGTCTCGCGCGCCTACGCCGACGAACGCCGCAAGCTGATCTCCGACACCGCGTCGCCGGAGCTGCGGCCGGGCTCGCCGAACGGCCGCGAACCGTTGCTGCCCCAGCGCGTCCTGCGTGGCGCCTCGGCCGGACCGCTCGATGCGACAGGCGCGATCGGTGAGCCGACGGTCGAACGGACCGGCGCGATGCGCGGCGACACGGTGCACGTGGACGTCGTCGACCGCTGGGGCAACATGGTCTCCGCGACCCCGTCCGGCGGCTGGCTGCAGTCGTCGCCGACGATCCCGTCGCTCGGCTTCTGCCTCGGTAGCCGCGCCCAGATGTTCTGGCTGGACAAGGGTCTGCCGAACTCGCTGGCACCGGGCAAGCGCCCGCGGATCACGCTGTCGCCGTCGATGGCGCTGCGCAACGGCGAGGCGGCGCTGGCGTTCGGCACGCCCGGTGGCGACCAGCAGGACCAGTGGCAGCTCGGCTTCTGGCTCGCGCACCGGGCGGGGATGAACCTGCAGGAGGCGATCGACTCGCCGATGTGGCACTCGAACGCGTTCCCGAGCTCGTTCTACCCGCGCGCCTGGACGCCGGGGGAACTGGTCGTCGAGTCACGCGCCGGGGTGGACGTCCTGGCTGCGTTGCGTGCGCGTGGCCACCAGGTCGTGGACGCCGGCGAGTGGACCCTCGGCCGGATGTCGGCCGTGGCGAGGGACTCCGCGGACGGACTCCTGCGCGCCGGCGCCAACGCGCGCGGTGCGCAGGGCTACGCGGCGGGCCGGTAGTGCGCGGCGGGCCGCTGGTCAGCCGCCGGTGATCCCGTCGCCCAGGCGGTCGGCGAAGGTGTTCACAGCGGTCTTGCCGGCGAAGTCAGCGGCACCGGCAATCGTCTCGACGCCGCCGGCCAGCTTGTCGGCCCCGCCGACGAGGTCCTGCGTGGACGGGCTCGCGCTCGCGGTGCCCGTCATCGCGGCGATCGCGCCCGCCGCGAGGCCGACGGTGGCGACGATCTTCTTGATGCTCACGGCGTTGCGCTCCTCGGTGGTGTGCCGGAAAAGAGGAACGGCGCCCGGTTCGAGGGGGAGGGAACCGGGCGCCGCCCCAGCCAGGAAGTGCTGGTCGGATCAGATGTCAGCGTGCGCGAAGCCGTTCCACGGCCCCTCGGGCTGGTCGTAGCCGAGCAGCGTGGCGACCGGCAGACCGGAGCCGCCGGCGTCGACGTTCTCCACGAGCGCGGTGACGTCACCGTCCTGCTCGTTGAGGGCCTGGATCTTGCCGTTGACGTCCGAGGTGTCGATCTTCGCGAGGTCGCCCACGGTCGCGACGTCACCGAGCTGACCACCCAGGTCCGGCATCGTGTGCGCGGTGGCGTCGACGGTGTCGGCGTGCGCGACACCACCCAGGCCGAGCATGACGGTGGCGCTGCCGAGGGCCACGGCGGCCCCCGCGACGGTCTTCCTGAGGTTCATGGGCGCGAACGTCCCGTGTTCGGGCCCTCTACATCAAGCTGCGTAACTCAGGAGTGGGAACTTCTTCATCCCTTGGTGGGAGTCCACTCCATTCCGACCGTGCAAACCCGGTCCAGTGCGGCGCCTGGGCGAGGCGCTCCAACCACCCGCGCGAGCGGGCCGGAATGAGCCAGAAGGAAGCCTCGGACCGCTTGAGCTACAACGTCCCGAAGGTCAGCCGCATCGAGAACGGCCAGCTGCCGGACATCCACGCGTTGCGCGCGATGCTCAACCTCTACGGCGTCATCGGCGACGAAGAAGCGCCGTACATCGAGATGTGGATGCTCGCCAAGAAGACGGCAACGCGAACTGTGTCGAGGTTGCGCTGAACGGCTCAGCCGCGCGAGTGCGCGACTCCAAGAACCGTTCCGAATCCGTCGTCACCGCGCCCGAATGGGCAGCGTTCATCACCGCCGTGAAGCGCGGCGAGTTCGAAAAAAGATGACTAAGCGATGGCCCCAGGCGGGAGCTTCAGCTTGAACGGCAGCGTGGTCACGACCGCCAGGTCCGAAGCCGTCGCCTTCATGAGCATCGGGGCGTTGCGGGCGCCGGGCTCCGGGAGGTCGAGCAGCCGGTCGACGGCCTCGACCAACGGACCTTCGTAGATCCACACGGCCTGGGCGGGCCGGGCTGAGTCGCGCACCGCAGGTAGACGCCCTGCGCGCGCCTCGGTCTCGGACCAGAACAGGATCGAGTCGATGAACCCTCTGCGCTGTTTGAACGCCATGATGCGGTCGAGCTGCCCGGCGTCGTCCCTCAGGTGGAGGAACTGAAATCCGTTCTCGCGCAGCTCGATGACCTTGCTCAGTGCGTGGTCCATGGCGCACCTACCCCTGTGAGGTCACCTTTGGAGTGACCGTTCAGTCATACGACCCGAAAGGAATCGTACGGTACGTCGTAGTTCGTCGTAAGCAGTAGTCCGAAAGAGTTATCTCAATTGGCTGATGTTTGTGGCTGAGGGTAATCGCTCCCCTTCTTGAAGGGGGAAACGGCCAGGACGGCCGCTACGGTTCGCGTCAGGAACGCCACACCGCCCAATGTGACTAACGTCACGCTGATCCACATCTTGGCCTCCGAGTGGGTGACTTACACCCGAAGTAGACGTGTAGCACTCGCGCTCGGTTGCAGGTGGTACCGACTCGCGTTTTTGACAGAACACCTGCGAGAGATCTCACGGCTCCGTCAAACCACGACGGTTCGCGCGGCTCCTGTGCGACGATCGACTTCCTGCTGTTCGTGCTGATCAAGGACGGTTCGAGGATGTTCGTTCGCCGGGTTGCGGTGGTCGGGGCCGGCTACGTCGGGCTCACGTCGGCCGCCTGCCTCGCGTCGCTGGGGCACCAGGTCGTCTGCGCGGACATCGACGAGAAGAAGGTCGAACAGCTCCGCAAGGCCGAGGTGCAGATCTTCGAACCCGGCCTGCCCGAGCTGGTCCAGGAAGGACTGGCCGCGGGGCGCCTGGAGTTCGTCGTCGGCGTGCGCAACGCCGTCGAGGACGCCGAGGTCGTCTTCCTCTGCGTGCCGACGCCGATGGGCGAGGGCGGCGCGGCCGACCTCAAAGCCGTCGAGGCCGCGGTCGCCGAGATGAAGGACCTGCTCGCGCCCGGCGCGGTCGTCGTCAACAAGTCGACGGTACCGGTCGGCACGGCCGCGCGCGTGCTGGAGCTGCTCGGGCGCGACGACGTGTTCGTCGCCAGCAACCCGGAGTTCCTGCGCGAGGGCAGCGCGGTCAGGGACTTCATGCACCCGGACCGGATCGTCGTGGGCTCCGACGCCCAGAACGCCGCCGAGCGGGTGTCCGCGCTCTACGCCCGGCTGGGCGCGCCGACGGTCCTCATGGACGCCGCCAGCGCCGAGCTCGTGAAGTACAGCGCCAACTGCTTCCTCGCGATGAAGCTCAGCTACGTCAACGCGATGGCCGAGCTGTGCGAACGGCTCGGCGCGGACATCGCCAACGTCACCGAGGGCATGGGCTTCGACCAGCGCATCGGGCAGTCGTTCCTGCAGCCCGGACCCGGCTGGGGCGGGTCGTGCCTGCCGAAGGACACCCACGCGCTGCTCCAGATCGCCGAGGCCGCGGGCCACGAGTTCGAGCTGCTCAGCGCCACGATCAACACCAACGAGAAGCAGAGCCGGCTGATCATCAGCAAGGTCGCGAACGCCGTCGGCGGCGACCTCAGGGGCAAGAAGCTCGGGCTGCTCGGGCTCGCGTTCAAGGCGGGCACGAACGACCTGCGCGACTCGCCGGCGTTGAAGATCGCGGGGATGCTCAAGGCCGAGGGCGCGGAGCTCGTCGCGTACGACCCGGCGATCCCGCAGCAGGTCGAGGGCGTCACGGACGACGTGACGGTGGTCGACGACGTGCAGCAGGCAGCGAAGGACGCGAACGCCCTGGTCGTGCTGACCGAGTGGCCGCAGTTCCGCTCGCTCGACTGGGCGGCGCTCGCCGGGACGATGACCGGTCAGGTCGTGGTGGACACCCGCAACCTGCTCGACGTCGACGTGCTGACGCGCGCCGGCCTCACGTCACACGGAGTCGGCCGATAGGGCCGAGCTGGCCGAGTACCACTCGATCGTCTTCGTCAGGCCGTCGCGCAGGGCGACCTGGGGTTCCCAGCCCAGCAGCTCCCGCGCGCGGCTGATGTCCGGCTTGCGCTGGGTCGGGTCGTCGGTCGGCAGGTCCGAGTACTCCAGGCTGACCGAGACACCGGTCAGGTCGCCGACGACCTGCGCCAGCTCCAGCACGGTGATCTCGACCGGGTTGCCGAGGTTGACCGGGCCGAACTCGCCCTTGCGGTCCGCGAGCGCGAAGATGCCGCGGACCAGGTCGCCGACGTAGCAGAAGCTGCGAGTCTGCTTGCCCGTGCCGTAGACGGTCAACGGCTTGCCGCTCAACGCCTGGTGCACGAAGTTCGAGACCACGCGGCCGTCCGTCGCGTGCAGACGCGGGCCGTAGGTGTTGAAGATGCGCACGATGCCGACGTCGAGCAGGCCCATGCGGTGGTACGCGCCGAGCATGGCCTCCGCGTAGCGCTTGGACTCGTCGTAGACGCTGCGCGGGCCGATCGGGTTGACGTTGCCCCAGTACTCCTCGGGCTGCGGGTGCACCTGCGGCTCGCCGTAGACCTCGCTGGTCGACGCCTGGATCAGCCGCGCGCCCTTCGCGATCGCCAGCTCGGCGACCTTCTTCATGCCGGTCGAGCCGACCTCCAGCGTCTCCAGCGGACGCTCCAGGAACTTCGGCGGCGACGCGGGGGAGGCGAAGTTCAGCACGAGGTCGACGGGACCCTCGACGGTCCACTCACCGCAGATGTCGGCCTCGATGAACTCGAAGCGCGGCTCGTCGGCGTACCTCGTCACGTTCGCCGTGAGCCCGGAGGAGAAGTCGTCCACGACCACGACCGACCAGCCGCGGTCGAGCACCGCGTCTACCAGGTGCGATCCGATGAACCCTGCACCACCGGTGACCACTGCGCGCATGGCGTGAACCAACCCCTCCCCCAGGACGACTGACACGTTCGAGTGAAACCTAGGCTACGAGCAGTCATGGCCTAGGCGTTGTGCGCATCCCAGTTGCTGAGCCACACGTCACGTGCCTCGCGCTCGCTGCGGATGCTCGACAGCCAATCAGCGAGCACGTCGACCTGCAGTTCGAGCGCGCCGGACATGAGGCGCGGGCAGCTCTCCCGGACGGCGTCGAAGCCCGCGTCCTGCGAGATGTTGGTGAGGCTGAGCATCGAGGTCGCCGACTGCCGATAACGGCCGACGATCGTCTGCACGTGTGCTGCGTGTCCACCGCTCTCGGCTACCCGGCACCAGAGCTCGTAGTCCTCCCACCCGTGCAGGCGGCGGTCGAGCGTGTAACCCTCGAGCTTCTTGAGCGCGGAAGCCTTGATCAACGCCATCGCGTCGATGTAGTTGCCGTAGCGCAGCCGCCACGGCTCCCACGGCCACACGCCCATCAACCCGACCGGGCCGGTCGAGTCGAACCGCTGGAGCACGCCGTACGCGAACGACGCGTCCGGTTCGGCGTCGATCGCGGCCACCAGGCGTTCGAGACCCGTCGGCACGATCGCGTTGTCCGAGTCGAGCACGAACACGAGCTCGCCGCGGGCGTGCTTGAACGCCTCGTTGCGCGAGCGCGGCAGACCGCGGTTGACCGGGTGCCGCACCAGCGTGACGGGGACGTGCGGGCTGCGGTCCATCCACCGGCGCACGGTCTCGTTCGAGCCGTCGTTGGAGCAGTCGTCGACGACGATGATCTCCAGGTCGCCGTACGTGCCGGACGCGGCGGACTCCAGCGCCTCCACGACGTACGGTTCGTGGTTGTACAGCGCCATGATCACCGAGACGCGCGGCGTGCGGCGGTCCCACGCGGGCGTGCGGTGGTCGATCACCGGCGTCGGGTCGATCGTCGGATCGGTCGAGACGCGCCGGCGCAGGTCGATGATGTCGAGGCGGATCTCGCGGATCGCCTGGCGCACCGCGTCGATGCTCTCCGGCTCGCGCTCCCACGACGGCGTGATCTTCTGCCGGAACGGCTGCGTGCGGCTCGGGCCGAGCTTCAGCTCGTGGCCCTCGTGCGACCTGCGCAGGTCCTGCGCCACCGACACGAGCTTCTCGACACCGGCGGAGAACGGGTTCTCCTTGATCAGCGCGTAAGCGTTGCGGCGCAACGCGTTCAGCCTGTCCTGGTCCTCCAGCAACGCGGCCAGCGCGTGCGGCATGGTGGACAGCGCCGAGAACACCAGGTGCTCGTCGTGCCGGAACGGCTCGGTGTGCAACGACGTCTCGGACAGCATCACCGCGCCGCAGTGGGCGGCCTCGGCGGCGCGCAGCCACTCGAAGTACGCCTCGTCGGCCTGGTGGATGTTGACGAGGACCTTGGTGCCCGCCAACAGCTCCCGCTTGCGGTCGCCCGTGACGAACGCGGCGTGGTCGCCGGTGTTTGGGGCCGCGTTGTCCGAGAGGATCAGGCGGCTGCGGCGCGACCACAGCTGCCGGCCGATCTTCGAGAGAGCGTGCTCACGACGTGGCGTCGCGCAGCCCATGAAGAGCACGTCGAGCTCGTGCGAGTCGGCGTCCGGGACGAACTTGTCCCAGGTGGGCGTCCAGCCGAACTGGAGGTGCTCCGCGGCGATGCCCTGGGCCTGGTAGCGCTTCACCGACAGCGTGCTGAAGTCGAAGACGGCGC
Organism: Lentzea sp.; assembly: GCF_036380075.1. Classification (NCBI taxonomy): domain Bacteria; kingdom Bacillati; phylum Actinomycetota; class Actinomycetes; order Pseudonocardiales; family Pseudonocardiaceae; genus Lentzea; species Lentzea sp. Next base: position 63,398 of record NZ_DASVFL010000032.1, read on the forward strand.
CGAGCTTGTGTCCGTAGTAGACGTTCGTGTCGAAGTGCGACGACGACGGCTGCTCGGCGGTGATGCCGATGCAGCGCTTCGCGAGGCGCGGGTCCTCGAGGAACTGGCCGCCCTCCAGCACCGCGTACTCGTGCGTGGGCAGCAGGACGAAGACGTCCTCCGGTTCGGTGTCCACCACGGACGTGACGACGTCGGCCGTCACGCCGAGCCGCGTGGCCTCGTCGACGATCGTGTCGGCCAGCTCGTGGAAGAACGCGTTCTGGAACCGCGACTGGACGACCCGCAGGCGCAGATCAGGCATTCTTGCCGCCCTTGAGCGCGCCGGAGGCCTTGCGCAGCGGGGCCGTGACGCGCCACGACGTCGAGCGCTCCAGGTCCGCGATCTTGTCCTGCAGCGTGGTGCGCCAGTGCAGGTGCTGGCGGATCTCCTCGTCCAGCCTGCGGTTGAGGCGGTCGTTGTCGCGCGCGTACTCGGCGAGCAGCGTCGTGGCCTCGTCGAGCGCGGTGAGGCGTTCGGCGGCCTTGGCCAGCTCGGTGTACTCGTTCTTCAGGTCGTGCAGCTCCTGCGCGACCACGTACTCGCGGCGGCGCGACTCGTCCAGCTCGGCGAGGGCCTTGCCCAGCGCCTCCTCCAGACCGGTCGCGACGGACTCGGCGCGCTCGCGGGCGGCCTTCTGCTCGTCGGCGAACTGGAGGCTGCGCTCCAGCTGGTCGGTCGCGGGGTCGGCCTCGGTGACGACCTGGCTCAGCGGGTGCCGTGCCGTGCCGCCCTTCGCCCGCGTCCTCGTAGCGGCCGTGATCGCGGCCTGGAGGTGGCTGACCAGGGAGTCCTCGGAGTAGTGCTGCTCGACCCACGCGCGGTAGGAGCGGCGTTCCTCGACGGAGGGCTCCTGCGCGAACACCGCGGCGGTCTTCTCGACGATCGCGAGCACGTCGGCGTCCTCGACGGCGTGCGTGCCGGGCGCCTCGAACAGCTCGGCGCCACCGCCCGCGGGATAGCCGATGACGACGCAGCCGGCGGACAGCGCCTCCGCGACGGGCAGGCCGAAGCCCTCGTCACGGCCGAGCGCGACGAACACCGACGCGTCCGCGAGCTCGTCGGCGATCCGCTGCTCGCTGACGTCGTCGAGCGAGACGACCTCGACGTCCGCGAACCGCTTGTCGTTCTTGAACAGCGCGCTCAGCACGGCGGCCTCGCGCGGGCGCTTGCGGGGGAGCAGCACGATCTTGCGCTTGCGCTCCTCGGCGAAGCGGTACAGCCCGGTGTCGATCACGTACGGCACCAGGTGCACCTTGAGCTTGGGGTGCAACGCGGTCAGCACGCCGACGCTCACCTTGGAGCCGGCCCACACCTGCGGCGCGGGCTTCCACGCAGGGTAGTCGGCACCGCTGAAGTTGTCGTAGGTGTAGTAGTGGTTCTGGTTGAAGACGACCTTGCGCACGCCGGGGGCCGGGTCGAACCCGTCCAGCACCATCACCTCGGGCACGACCAGCACGTCGTCCGGGCCCAGCTCGCAGGTCTCACCGGTGATCACGGGCGCGGCCGAGGAGAACCAGCCGGCCTGGAAGCCCTCGGCGAGGTGCCACACCTTGGCGTCGAAGCCGGTGCGCTCGGCGAGCTCCGCGTGCCGGTACATCGCGCGCACGCCGCCCGAAGGCTCGGCGACGTCCGGGACTACGTACACGACCTGGCGAGTCATGGTCGACATCAATCCCCTCGTGGGTCTGGCATAGCCTGTCGCCGTCGAACGGAGGACAAGCGGTGACGATCCTGGTTACCGGCGGTGCGGGTTACGTCGGCTCGCACGTCGTGCACGCACTCGCCGAAGCCGGGCGCGGCGTCGTCGTGGTGGACGACATGCGCACGGGCTCGCCCGAGGCCGTACCGTCCGGCACCCCCGTACACCCTATCGACGTCACCGACACGGCGAAGCTCGAACAGGTCATTCGGGAGCACGGTGTGACGGCGTGCATCCACCTGGCGGGACTGAAGAACCCCGGTGAGTCCATGAAGGACCCCGGCCTCTACTTCCACAACAACGCGACGGGCACGTTGTCCGTGCTGAACGCGTTGGTGGCAACGGGTGTCCGCGATCTGGTGTTCTCGTCGTCCTGTTCGGTCTACGGCGCCGCGGAGACGTTGCCGATCACCGAAGACAGCCCGTTGCAGCCCATCAGCCCGTACGGCCACAGCAAGCTCGTCGGCGAACGGATGATCGAGGCGTACGGGAACGCGCACGGCCTGCGCTGGATGTCGTTGCGCTACTTCAACGCGGCCGGAGCGGCGCTCGACGGCAGCATCGGCGAGGACTGGGGCCCGACGCACAACCTGGTGCCACTGCTGGCGAAAGCCGCTTTGGGAGCGCGTCCACCGGTGACGTTGTTCGGCAGCGACTACCCGACCGAGGACGGCACCGCCGTGCGGGACTACACGCACGTGGTCGACCTGGCCGAGGCGCACGTCCTGGCGCTGGGACACCTGCGGAGCGGCGGCGCGTCGGCCGCGCTGAACCTGGGGACGGGCACCGGCTACTCGGTGCTGCAGGTCGTGAAGGGTCTGGAGGAGGTTGCGGGTCGTCCGTTGCCGGTGACCTTCGGCGACCGGAGGCCGGGGGACCCGCCCGTGGTGTGGGCGGATCCGGCCCGTGCCTTCGAGGTGCTGGGCTGGCGTGCCAGGCTCGGTCTGCCCGAGATCCTCGCCACCGCGTGGCGGTGGCACGCCAGCACCGCTCACTTGGCGGGGTAGTTCTTGTCGATCGCGGTGACGACCTTCTCGGCACCGGCGTCCATCGCGGCCTTCGTCTTGCCGCGGACCTCGACCCGGACCAGCGACTTGTTCGAGACGTAGAAGATGCGCGAGTCGAACGGCGCGTCCGGCACGTCGGTCGCCTTCTCCGACACCATCGACGGCAGCTGCTTCGGACCGGCCGTGGCCGCGAAGCCGTAGCCCTTCTGGAGCTCGGCGAGCGCGTCGGCGGCGGTCTTGGCCGTCGCGCCGTCCTTGCAGGTGAAGACGTGGACCTGGGTGAACCAGTCGTCCGCGAAGAGCACCTGGGACATGCCCTCCTCAGCGCCGCACGTGGTCAGCAGAGCCGCCTCGTCCGGGCTGAACTGCGACTTCTCCTTCGACGCCTTCTCCACGGTCACCGGACCGGTGTTGGCGGCGTCGACCTTGCCCGCCAGACCGTTGAGCGGCAGCTTGGGACCGGCGCTCGACGACGTGGTGGGCGGAGTCGTCGTGGTGCTGGTGGCCGTGTTGTTCGTCGAGTTGGACTTGCTGCCGGCCGTGAACCACCAGATGCCGCCACCGATCAGCGCGAGCACCAGCACGACGCCGATGATCGCGAAGATCTTGCCCTTGCCCCCGCCGCCACCGGACTCGTCGAAGACCTCGGGACCGTGGCTCCAGCTGGGCGGCTGGTTGATCTGGTCGAAGTCACCGCCGAGCCAGGGCGGCGGCGCCGACTGTTGCTGCTGCTGGGGCTGCCCCCAGCCACCCTGCTGCGGCTGGACGGGCGTGACGAACTGCGTGCGTTCCGCGTCGCCACCACCGCCGCCGCCGCCGCGCGGGCTCCCCGGGACCACCTGCGTGGCGTCGGGGTTCGGGTTCTGCTGCTGGGGCGGTTGCTGCTGAGGCGGCTGCCCCTGGACGTTCACGACCTGGGTGCGGTCCGAGGTGTTGGGCGGCTGCGCCTCCCACTTGAACGGCGGGGCAAAAGGCCCGCTCTGAGGATTCTGGGCGGGCCCACCGCCGGCCGACCCGGAGAGGACCTCGTCCCGGCGGCGTCGGTAGTCGTCAGCCGAGATCCGACCAGAGGCGAGTTCGTTGTCGAGCTTCTGCAGCTCGTCTTGCCAGGTCACCCCTGGCACCCCCTTCCGCGCGAACATGAGACTCGGACATTGTGCCCGTGCCCATATATCCGTTCGTGCTGGCCTCTCAAGTCGTGACCTGGTTGTGGCGCTTCACACCGGCACTTTGGCCGCATGGGCTGGTTCTCGCGGGGAAAGCCGCAGGTGACGGCCGTGCTAACCCGGTCGGGCGGAGCCGTTGCGGGTGTCGCCTTCCCACGCGGTGTTCTCCGGCCGCCCGCTCCAGCCGCCCTGCCCGTCCGATCATCGGACCGCTGTGTTCGGGATGGGTGTGTCAGTCGGGGTAAAGGACCCTGACCAGTCTGTCTTCGTCAGCTAATCACCCCAAAGAGAACCTTTCACCTGTGTATATAGCATTGATGCTATGATCTGGGTACTGTCGAGTTGGAGCCCGAAGTTCGGGCCTGGCTTGAAGCACTGACCATCGTCCAGTTTGCGACCGCTGCGTTCTATGTGGACTTGCTGGCCCAGGAGGGTGCGCACCTGGGGGAGCCGTATTCGCGTCAGCTGCACGGGAAGTTGCGAGAGCTGCGGTTCTACTTGGACGGCAACGCAGTGCGAGTCACTTACTGGATCGCCAGTGAGCGGAGGATCGTGCTGCTGACTGTTTTTCGCAAGACGCGGATGCGTGAGAGTCAAGAGGTAGCTCGCGCGCGCCGTGCGCTCGCGCGGTGTATTGATCAAATGCACACCGTGGACGAGTACGACGGGAAGTGGTGACGATGGCCGACTGGCAGCAACTCCGTGACCGGCGAATGGCCGAACCAGGAGCTGATGAGGCTTATGACGCCGCCCGCATCGCGTTCGAGCTCGGACGTTCGGTCCGGGAGATCCGCGAGGAACGCGGCTGGAGCCAAGCACAACTGGCTGAGGCGGCCGGGATGACGCAGTCAGCCGTGGCGAGGTTCGAGGCAGGGGGCACGATCCCCACAATCCCGGTGCTGGAACGACTTGCGCATGCTCTCAACTTGGAACTGGTGGTGCGCCTCTCACCGAGGTCAGCCGCCTGAGCGGCTCGGTGCGGCTCACCGAAGGTGCATCAGCAGAAGATGATTCCGCACGGCCGCGTCGTCGTGGTCGTCGTCGTAGTGGTGGTCGTCGGCCGCGGACGCGTGGTCGTAGTAGTGGGAGCCGGCGCCTGCGTCGTGGTGGTCGTAACCGCGGTCGTCGTCTTGGTCGTAGTGGTAGTCGTTGCCTTGGAAGAAGAAGACGGCGCGGACGACGAGCTCGACGACACTGACAGTGATGTCGTCTCAGATGGCGTCGGGAGCAGTGAAGGCGTGTTGATGAGCGAGACGCGCGCCCTGTTGTCGCCCTCCGGCGTCGCCGGATCGCTTGACGCGAGCGAGCCGACAAGTGGTGCCAGCACGTAAAACGCGGCTACCACGGCACCGAGGAGCGCCCCCGTTGCGAGCCGACCCGGCCCACTCATCGCCGCCAACACTCGGCTTACCTATCTCGTTCACTCGATTGGGTCAAGCAGTACGAGCGTTTTCTACTCAATCACGTATTGATGCAGTGTGCGGCGAATACGCGGTGTGACCAGAAAACAAGGCGTCAACCGGGAAACTGTTCGGCCGCCGATACGAGCAGGCCCCAATCTCCCTCAGGCAAGGTCCGCAAACGGTCCAGCAGGGCGGACATCCTGGCCAGTAACTGCGGGTAATCGGACCAGAAGGAGTGATCTACTCTCAGTAGAGCCGCCAGCAGGTCGCCGGGGTAGAGGGCGAACGAGCGCAGCGGGTCGCGTTCGACGTGTTCCAGCGCCAGCAGGGCGGTCACGTCGAGGCCCACCTGGTGCGTGACCAGCAGGTGCAGCGACGTCGGTGTCAGCTGGCCGACCGGCAGGTCCCGCAACGCGCACAGGTCGCGGTACAGCTGGGTGGACGACGCGTCCGGCCGCAGCCAGTCGTCGTCGATCAGGTGCGCGAGCGTGCGGTCCCGGTCCACACGCACATCGTCCCGGTAAGGGGAAGCCCTAACGAGCCGAGAGAGGCAACGGTTCGGCATTGGGTGACTGCCAGCCGACGCGGACGAGCACCTCGCCCTCGTGCAGCAGCGGCTGCGACGCCAGGCCCCACACGGTCGATGCCAGCAGCACGGCGCTCACGGCCTCGCCCAAGCGCAGGCGGTCCTCGCCGATCAGGCGCAGCAGCACGCCGCCGCGCCGGGCCACCAGTTCCAGGTCGCAGTTCTCGGCCCTGGCCGCGTGCAGCAGCCAGGTCAGCGCCGAGTCCGGCACGTCGTCGGGCAGGTAGGGGCGCGGGTCCGCGCGGCGCAGCGAGATCGCCGCCGCGGAAGCCACCTCGCACGAGAACGGGTCCAGCTCCCAGCGCGGGTGCACGGACGCGACCTGACCTTCGGGTGCCTCGCCACGTAGTACGTGGCAGTCCCAGCCCATGGCCGACAGTGCGACTCGCACGTGGTGAAGAACGGCTCCACACGCGAGGAGTGCCGTCTGGTCCGTGCGCGTCGTCAGGAGTTCGAGGCATTCCTTGCCATTGCGCCATCGCCACGGCGGCACGATGCCGAACGACGGAGCTCGCGCGGCGAGCTTCAGGACTTCCTCGACGGTTCCCGCGTCTGGTGTGCGCACGCTGGTCCTCATTCGGACCACGCTGCGCCCGGACGGCTGCACGGAGGTTGCGTCACGACTGCGCGGCCGCGACCACCGCCGCCACGGTCATCGCCGCGCCGCGGGCGAAGTGCTCGTCGAAGGCCTCGTCGCCCAGCGCCTGCCGGCACGACGTCACGCACTGGTCGTGCGACGCCGCGAAGTTCGCGGAACCGAACAGCGGCAACCCCACGGACCGCCACACCCGATCGGCCCCGCCCAGCAGCAGCGCGGCGTGCGTCGCGGAGCCCGTGGCCACCGCGATCAGCGCGAGCACCTCCACCGACACCGCGATGCCCAGCAGGTCGTCGAAGCTCTCCTTGATGCGCAACGAAGACGTGGCCAGCTCACGGGCCTCGGCGAAGTCACCGCGTCCCACCGCCACGAACGCCAGGACGTACAACGCGTACGCGCGCGCCCACAGCTCACCGTTCTCCTCGCACAACGCCCGTGCCTCGGCGCAGATAGCCGTCGCACGCTCGTAGTCGCCACCGAACGCCACGGTCATCGCCAACGCCACGCGCGCCATGATCACGTTGCTGTCGAGGTGCCCCAACGCGGCGTGCCGTCGGTCGGCCTCGGCCAGCAACGATGCGGCCAGCGGCAGGTCGTCCTCGAACACCGCCGCCGCACCTTGGACATAAGTCGCATAGACGTCGGCGTCTTCGTCGTCCAACAACAACGCCTCGGCACGGCACGCTTGCAGCAGTGCGGGCACCGCGGCCCGGTTGCCCTGCACCGTTGCCACGTACCCCGCGACCCACAACGCCTTGCAGCGCGCCCGCGAAGGTTCGGTCTCCAGCGACAACGCCCAGCTCAGCCAGTGCCTGCCCTCGGCTAGCCTGCCGCAGCCGACCCACTGGAACCACAGCGTCGCCGCCAGCCGCAGGCCCACCTCGGCCTCGCCGGGAGTCGTCAGCGAGTACTCCAGCGCCGCACGGAGGTTGCCGCGTTCGGCCGTCATCACACCGACGGTCGCGGCCTGCCGTGGCGTGAACCAGGCCCGTTCGCCTTGCACGGCAACACCGGCGTAGTAGTCGCGATGCCGCAGCCGCAGCCGTGCTTCCTCATCGCTGGCACGTAATCGCGTCTGCCCGTACTGGCGCATGGTCTCCAGCAGCCGATAGCGAGCCACGCCCGCGTGCTCTTCGCGTTGCAGCACGGACTTGTCGACCAGTCCGTCGACCGCGTCGAACATGAAGTCCGCCGTCAGCGCGTCGTCGGAGCACACGGCCTCGGCGGCGGTGAGGTCGAAACTGCCGGCGAACACCGACGCGCGCGCCCACAGCAGCTGCTCGCGCGGCGAGCAGAGGTCGAAGCTCCAGTCCATCGTCGCGATCAGGGTCTGGTGCTGCGGCAACGCGTTGCGCCCGCCGTCGGTCAGCACCTTGAACCGGTCGTCGAGGCGCTCCAGCAGTTGCGCCGGCGTCAGGGCGCGCACGCGCAGCGCCGCCATCTCGATCGCCAACGGGATCCCGTCCAGCCGACGGCACAGGTCCGCGACGGCCTGCTCGTTCGCGCCCGTGATGACGAACGAGCCGGGGATCGCGGCGTCGGCGCGTTGAGCGAACAACGTCGCCGCGGGATACGGCACGGACAAAGGCGCCACGGACAACACTTGCTCGCCATAGACCCGTAGCGCGCGACGGGACGTGGCGATCACACGCAGCCGTGGCGCGACACGCAGCAGCGTGTCGACCAAGACCGCACAGTGGTCGACGACGTGTTCGCAGTTATCCAGCACCAGCAACGCATCGCGGTCGGCGAGGAAGTCGGTGAGCACGGTCAGCTGTCCGCGTCCGGTCTGGTCGACGACCCCCAGCGCCTCGGCGACGGTGTGCGGGACCAGCGCCCGGTCACGCAACGCGGCCAGCTCCACCAGCCACACGCCGTCCGGCGGCTGCTCACCGCGCGCCACGTGCACAGCGAGCCGCGTCTTGCCCACGCCCCCGACGCCGATGAGCGTGACCAGCCGGTGCTTCCGGACGAGACCCGCGAGCTGCTCGGCCTCCGGCCGGTCGACGAAGCTCGAACGGTCGGCGGGCAGGTTGCCGCGGACCGGAACCGGCGGGCGTTCGACCAGGTCGAGCCGGGGATCGGCGGTCAGGACGGCCTGTTCGAGGTCGCGCAGCCGGGTGCCGGGCTCGATGCCCAGCTCGTCGACCAGGACGCCGCGCGCCCGGTGGAACGCGGCCAGCGCCTCCGCCTGCCTGCCGCACCGGTAGAGCGCGATCATCAGCTGCTCCCACAGCCGTTCGCGGAACGGGTGCTGCTCGACCAGCGAGCTCACCAGCGGCGCCACGGCGGCGTGCTCGCCGAGCGCCAGCGACGCGTCCATCAGGTCCTCGGTCGCGCCCAGCCGCAGCTCGGTGAGCCGCGCGGACTCGCTGCGCGCCCACTCGCCGGGCCGGCAGTCCACGAGAGGGTCGCCCGTCCACAACGCGAGAGCTTCGCGCAGCATCCGTGCGGACTCCGCGGGTTCGTCACTACGACGTGCTGCTGCGACGAGCGCCTCGAACCGTGCGACGTCCACGTGGTCCGCGGAGGCGTTGAACACGTACCCCGGCTCGCGGGTGGTGATCAGCTCGCCCAGCCCGGCGTCCCGGATCTGGCCGCGCAGCCGGGCGAGGAGGCTGTGCAGGGTCTTCGTGGCGGTGGCGGGCACCTCGTCCGACCACAGGGCGTCCACGAGCGCGCTCCTCGGCACCGTCTCGCCGGGGTTGACGGCGAGGCGGGCCACCAGGGTCCGCTGTCCCGCGCTGCTGAGCTGCACCGCTCCGTTCGGACCGGTGAGTTCGAGCGGTCCGAGCAGCCGGATGATCACGTTTTTGTCGTCCTGTCGTCAGCCCCCGACAAAGGCTGGAACCGCGACAACAGATACCAGTCGCACGCGGTCCGAGGACCGGTACGCGACGACGTCACCCCAACGGCCGTGCGCCCAATGGCTGACCGGCCGGGTCCACACGGCGGCGGGCCGCTGCGCTGAGCAGCCCGCCGGCAGCGCGGTCAGACGAGAGCGGCGTCCAGCGTGATGTTCTCGACGGCCGCGAGCGCCTTGGAGACCGGGCAGTTCGCCTTGGCGCCCTCGGCGGCCGCGACGAAGTCCTCCTGGGACAGGCCCGGCACGGAGGCGCGCACCGTGAGGTGGATGCCGAGGATGCCCTGGCCGGCCTGGAACTTCACCTCGGCCTTGGTGTCGATCGAGGTGGGCGGCGTGCCCGCGCCGGTGAGGCCGTGCGAGAGCGCCATCGAGTAGCAGGCCGAGTGCGCCGCGGCGATGAGCTCCTCGGGGCTGGTCTTGCCACCGGCCTCCTCGGCGCGCGCCTTCCAGTCGATGTCGAAGTTGCCGCTGTTGGAGGTGGAGAGGGCGACGTTGCCCTTGCCCTCGACGAGGGAACCTTCCCAGTGCGCGTTTGCCGTCTGAGTGATGGCCATGATCTCCAGGTCCTTGTCGAACGAGCTCGATCAGGTTGATGCGAGCGGCTGGCCCCACCCTTTCACGGGTGGGCCGGGAGATCACCTCGAAGAGCCTGAGAATCACCTGGCGGGAACTGGAAGGGTTGCCGTGTGGACATCCTGTTGCCTCCTCGCCTCCGCGCGGGCGACCGCGTTCGTCTGGTGTCGCCGGCCAGTTTCCCGAGCGAGGAGGACCTCGCAGAGTCGGTGCAGGTGCTGGAGAGCTGGGGACTCGTCGTCGAGATCGGCGAGCACGCGCTGGACCGCCACGGCTACATGGCGGGCCGTGACGACGACAGGTTGGCCGATCTGAACGACGCCTATCGCGATCCCGGGGTGCGGGCGTTGTTCGCCGCCCGCGGTGGTGCCGGCGCCTACCGCATCGCCGACGCCCTCGACTTCGCCGCCGTGCGCTCCGACCCCAAGCCGTTGGTCGGCTTCAGCGACATCACCAACCTGCACCTGGCGCTGTGGCGGCACTGCCGTATCGCCGGGGTTCACGGCTCCCTGTCCGGCGACCGCTCGGCCGCCTCGACCCGCGCGCTGCTGATGGAGCCCGGACCGACCGTGCTGCACCGGGACGAGGACGCGCTCACCGCGGCCGTCCGCGTTCCCGGGACGGCGAGGGGGAACGTCGTCGGCGGGCACCTCGGCACCCTCGCCTGGTCCGTCGGTGCCGGACTGCCGAGCCTGGACGGCGCGATCCTGTTCGTCGAGGCGCCGCGAGCGGTCGGGCTGGGCCACGTCGACCGGCAGCTGACGCAACTGGCGCGGTCGGGCTCCATACAGGGCCTGCGCGGCGTCGCACTCGGCCGGTTCCCGGGCTTCGAGGACTACACCGACCGCGGCTGGACCGTCCTCGACGTGCTGCGCGACCAGCTGGAGCGGTGGGGCGTGCCGGTCGTCGGCGGCATCGACGTGGGCCACGGCGACGACCCGCTGTCCGTGCCGCTGGGACCGGTCGCGGAACTGGACGCCGACGCGGGCACCCTCACCGTTCAGCCGGCAGTTCGCTGATCGCGGGGGCTTGGGGGTCGTCCCCCCAAAATCATGGCGAAACGAAAAGGCCCATGCTCTCCATGAGCATGGGCCTTCCCGAGTGGAGCGGATGACGAGACTCGAACTCGCGACCCTCACCTTGGCAAGGTGATGCGCTACCAACTGCGCTACATCCGCACTGCCTTACGGGAGAGAACTATACAGCAGCTCTAAACGGCGTCCTGCGAGGGGGGTTGTAAACCCGCCAGCAGTTGATCTACCTCGGACAACTGCTCCTTCGGCCACCGCCACTCCCACAGCGAGCGGACCTTGGCCAGGACGTCGACCGGCAGCCACGCCGCCACCTCCTCGCGGAGGTCCCAGTCGTCGAACACGTGCTCGTAGAAGCTGACCAGTGCCGCGTTCTCCAGGAACTGCTCCGGCTGGTGGAAGCACCAGTGCGCGAAGCCGTACGCGCGGCGCAGCACGTCGTCGTCCTGGTCGCGGTGCGCTTCCATCGCCAGCTGCGACAGCTCGGAGAAGAAGACGTGGCAGGACCACTCCTCGGTCTCGGCGACAGCACGAAGTTCCGGCACGAGAGCCGAGGCGCGTTCTCGCCAGTCCACCACGGGGGTGACGATAGTCGCTCGATCTTGCGGGGCCGACCGTCCGACGCCCACCTGTGACCGTCTCGTCACCGGATGCGTTGCGCTGAACAGCCCACTACTAACGGATGGTCTTGTATATCGACCTGTTCTCATCCCGGAGCAGGTCTGGCCCCTTGTGGCATGTTGAAGCGCGTGATGGTCGACGAGAACGAGGTCGACCGGGACCTGCTCGCCAGGGTGCGCGAGGGAGACGACTCGGCCTACGGCGAACTGTTCTCCCGGCATGCGGACGCGATTCGCCGTTTTTCTCTCAGGCACGTGCGTGAGGCCGCCGAGGCGGACGACCTCACGGCTGAGGCGTTCTTCCGCATGTTGCAGGCGATCCGCCGCGGCAGCGGTCCCACCGACCACGTCCGGACGTACCTGCTGACCGTCGCCCGCCGGGTCGCGTGGGAGTGGAGCGGACGCCGCCGGGACGTGCCCGTCGAGGACGAGGAGCTGGGCCGGCGCGTCGAGCCGGTCAGCGACAACGCGAACCGCCGGGTCGAGCACAACCTGATCACCCGCGCCTTCTCGAGCCTGCCCGAACGGTGGCGGGTCGTGCTGTGGCGCGTCGAGGTGGAGGGCGAGCGGCCCGCCACCGTGGCGCCGCACTTCGGTCTGTCGCCGAACGCCATGTCGGCGTTGGCCCGGCGTGCGCGCGAGGGGTTGCGTGCGGCGTACCTGCAGGCCCATCTCGCGGCCGACGACGGGCGTTCGTCGTGCGCGGCGATCCGCGCGAAGCTCGGCACCTACACCGCCGGCGGGGTCCAAGGCGTCGAGGAACGCCGGATCGGCGCCCACCTGGACACCTGTTCGTCCTGCTCACAGCTGCACGCCGAGCTGAACGAGGTCTGCGCGACGCTGCGCGCCAACGCGGCGTTCCTGGTCGTGCCGGCGGGCCTCGGGCTCGCGTTCGCCGGGAAGGTCTTCCTCACCAAGGTGAAGCTGGCGTTCGCGGCGGCGAGCGTCGCGACCGTCGGCCTGGTCGGGACGATGGCCGCGGTGTTCACCGGCGGACCGGGCACGGCGGTGCTGGAGCCGGACCAGATGCCGGCGGTGATCGCGCTCAACACGTCCTCCGGCACGTCGAGCGCGGGCCACAGCGAGGAGCTCGTGGTCGTGCCGCCGCCCCAGCAGCAGCAACAACGGCAGGAGCTGCCGCGCGGCAACGTGGTCAACCCCGCCGCGCCGCGGCAGGAGACCGTGCGCAAGACCGAGTCCTCGACCCCGACCAGCGCGAACGTTCCCCAGAACGCGCCGGTCGAGCGGTCGGAGCCGGTCGAGGAGCAGACGGTCCTCTCCGAGGAGGTCACCACGGTGGTGACGACGACTCGGGACATCAACTCGCTGAACACGCAGTCGACGACGTCCGGCTCGTCGCCCCCGCCCTCGTCGAAGCCGTGCCGCGCGCCGCGGACCACCGAGACGACGGCGACGCTCTACCCGACCGAGCCCGTCCAGAACTGACGGTGACGATCAAGGCCGGGCGAGTTCACCCACAAGGCTCGGCCCGCGCCAGGTACGGTTTGTCCAAGACCGACCGAGCGTGGGAGACGGGGACATGACGCGGCTGGTGCGCGGTGCGGACGGGCGGATGTGGACGGTCCACAGCCGCGTCGAGTGGCGCAACCCGGTGATTTCCGACGACTTCGAGCACGACGTCAGCGGCGGTGCGCTGCCCGGCATCATGATGGCGGGCATGCTGGTGGTCATGGTGGTCGTGCTGATCGCCTGGACACCGGAGCAGGTCGTGGTGCCCGCGTGGCTGGTCCTCGCGCTGATCTTCCTCTTCCTGTTCTTCCCGGTCCGCTGGGCGCTGCGCCGCCCGCACACGCTGGTCGCGGAGAGCAAGGCCACGGCCGACGAGCTGCCGCCCGAGCGCTGGATCGGCCAGGTCAGGGGCCCGCTGGCGGTGCGCCAGGAGGCGTCGCGGGTCGCCCGCACGATCGAGATGCACTCGCTGCCGGACGTCGAAGGCCCGTTGCAACCCGTCGACTGATGCGACACTGGACCGGTGCCCGAGCTACCCGAGGTAGAAGCACTGGTCCACCACCTGCGTGAGAACGCGGTGGGCCGTGTGGTGCACCGCGTCGACGTGGCGTCACTGCAGGTGCTCAAGACGTTCGACCCGCCGTGGACCGCGCTGCACGGCCAGGAGGTCGTGGCCGCGCACCGGCACGGCAAGCACCTCGACCTGGAGGTCGCCGACGGCCTGCACCTGGTCGTCCACCTCGCCCGTGCCGGCTGGCTGCGCTGGGCGGACACCATGGCGGCGCCGCCGCCCAAGCAGGGCCGCGGCCCGCTGGCGTTGCGCGTGCACCTCGGCCCGCCCGGTCAGGGACCTGGCTTCGACCTGACCGAGGCCGGCACCAAGAAAGGGCTCGCGGCGTGGATCGTCCGCGACCCGAAGACCATCGCGAGCGTCGCGCGGCTGGGCCCCGACGCGCTGGGGATCACCCGCACGCAGCTGGAAGACCTGTTCGCCAAGCGGACCGAGCGGCTCAAGACGTCGCTCACGGACCAGACCCTGATCGCGGGCATCGGCAACGCCTACTCCGACGAGATCATGCACATGGCCCGGCTCTCGCCCTACGCGACGACGGGCAAACTCGACGAGGAGCAGCTCGACCGGCTGCACGAGGCCATGCTCACCACGTTGACGGACGCCGTCGCACGGTCCGTGGGGCAGGACGCCGCACGGCTGAAGGGCGAGAAGCGTTCGGGGTTGCGGGTGCACGCACGCACCGGACTGCCGTGTCCCGTGTGTGGCGACACGGTTCGTGAGGTGTCGTTCGCGGACAAGGCGTTCCAGTACTGCCCGACGTGCCAGACCGGGGGCAAGCCGCTGGCCGACCGCCGGCTGTCGCGCCTGCTCAAGTGACGACCAGGACCTCCAGGGTGCGGGGGCCGTGCACGCCCTCGACCCGGTTGAGCTCGATGTCGCTGGTCGCCGACGGACCGCTGATGAACGTCAGCGGGCGCGTCGGTTCCAGGCGCTGCAACGCTTCCGGCACCGACCCGGCGATCTGGTCCACGCGCACGACGCACAGGTGGTAGTCGGGGAGCAGCGTGAGCGCACGCCGTCCCTGGGCCACGCCGCCGTCGAGGACGATCGTGCCGGTGTCGGCGATCGCCGCGGCGCATCCGGTCAGCACGCCGTCCGCCTGGTCGAGCTGCTCGATCGTCAGCGGTTCGCGCAACCACGTGACGCCGTCGACCAGCCACTCGGCCGGAACGTCGTCGGGCACGACGATCCGCTTGCCCCGCAGCCGTTCCAGCGCTTCGGGCACGTTCGTGACGGTGTGCACGATCGCGCGGTAGTCCGCGACCCGTTCGGCGAACAGCTCGACGTCACCGGACCCCTCGCGGTGGTAACCGCGGACGACCGGAGCGGCCGGGGGAACCCGAGCGCCGCGGATGCGGGCCAGGATCTCTTCCTTCGCGCTAGCCACGGTTCTTCCTCCACCAGGCGCGGAACGACTCGGCCGGCGGCGCGGGCACGTCGCGGGACGACGTCCACCTCGACCCCGGCCACGGCAACGACGTGATGCGCCCGTCCTTCGCGAGGAAACGGGCCAGGGAACCGGCTTTCTGCGCCTTCTCGTACCGGGAGGCGGAGGCGAACATCCACGCGGCGGCCGCCATCGCGACCGACTCCGCGGTGCGCCCCTTGGCTTCCACGGCCTCGGCGCGCAGGTGCGTGAGGACCGACGGGATGTCGATGCGCACCGGGCAGACCTCGAAACAGGCGCCGCACAGGGAGGACGCGTAGGGGAGCGAGGCCGCCTGCGGGTCGTGCATGTCGCCGACCAGCTGCGGCGTCAGGATCGCGCCGATCGGGCCGGGGTAGACCGAGCCGTACGACTGGCCGCCGGTGCGTTCGTAGACCGGGCAGACGTTCAGGCACGCGCTGCACCGGATGCACCGGAGTGCCTGTCGCCCAACGGAGTCCTGGAGCGTCGCCGTGCGGCCGTTGTCGATCAGCACGAGGTGGAACTTCTGCGGACCGTCGCCGGGCGTCACGCCGGTCCAGACGCTCGTGTACGGGTTCATGCGCTCCGCCGTGGAGGAGCGCGGCAGCAGCTGGAGGAAGACCTCGAGGTCCTGCCACGCCGGCACGAGCTTCTCGATGCCCATCACGGTGATCAGGGTGTCCGGCAGGGTCAGGCACATGCGGCCGTTGCCCTCGGACTCCAGCACGACGATCGACCCGGTGTCGGCGACGGCGAAGTTCGCGCCGGAGATGGCGACCTTCGTGGTGAGGAACTTCTGTCGCAGGTAGGTCCGTGCCGCCTCGGCGAGGTCGGCCGGTTCGTCGGACACCTCGACGCCCATGCGGCGCTGGAAGATCTCGCGGATCTCCGAGCGGTTGCGGTGGATCGCGGGCACCAGGATGTGCGACGGCCGGTCGTCGCCGAGCTGCACGATCAGCTCGGCGAGGTCGGTCTCGACCGCCCGCACACCACCGGCTTCGAGGGCCTCGTTGAGCCCGATCTCGGCCGTGGCCATGGACTTGACCTTGACGACCTCGTCCGCGTTCTCGGCGCGGCAGAGGTCGAGGACGATCCGGTTCGCCTCCTCGGCGTCGCGGGCCCAGTGCACGACGCCACCTCGCGCCGTGACCGACTCCTCCAGTTGCAGGAGAAGCGTGTCGAGGCGTGCCAGGACGTCGTTCTTGATCTGCTCGCCGGCGACCCGCAGCTGTTCCCAGTCGGTCATCTCGGCGACGGCGGCCGCCCGGCGACCGCGGATCGTGCCGGTGGCCTTGCGCAGGTTCTGGCGCAGCTGCGTGTCGGCCAACGCCTTGTGGGCGGCCTTCGGGAACGTCGGGCTGCCCAGCCACGTCACGGGGTTGCGCGCCACGGGTCCTCCTCCGTCGAAGCCAGGATCTCCGCCAGGTGCACCGGCTGGACGCCCGCCCGCAACCGCGAGAGGCCGCCGCCGATGTGCATGAGGCAGGAGTTGTCGCCCGCGGACAGCACCTCCGCGCCGGTGGAGAGCACGCACGTCATCTTGTCCGCGAGCATCGCCGTGGACGTCTCGGCGTTCTTGACCGCGAACGTGCCGCCGAAGCCGCAGCAGTGCGTCGAGTCCGGCAGTTCCACCAGATCGAGCGCCTTCACGGCTCTGAGCAGCGCCAACGGCTTGTCCCCGACACCCAGCATGCGCAACGAGTGGCACGTGGGGTGGTAGGTGACCCGGTGGGGGAACCACGCGCCGACGTCCGTCACGCCGAGCACGTCCACGAGGAACTCCGCCAGCTCGAACGTCCGCGGCGGCGACTCACCGAGGGTCGGGTGGACCTCCCGGACCATGCCGGCGCATGACCCGGATGGCGCAACGACGTAGTCGTACCCGCCGAAGACGTCGGTGTACTTGCGCGCCAGAGGCTTCGCGTGGTCCCGGTAGCCGGTGTTGAAGTGCATCTGCCCGCAGCAGGTCTGGTCGAGCGGGAACTCCACCGAACAGCCGAGTCTCTCCAGCAGGCGCACGACCGCACGCGCCGTCGACGGGAAGAACGTGTCGGTCAGGCAGGTCGCGAACAGGGCCACTTTCACCAGCACACCCTCTCCCCAAATTCATCGGATGTCTACCCGTGGCAGTGGACCGTCCGGGGGTACGGGCGGCGCGCCCCTTGCCAAGCAGGTCCACTCAGCAGAGCATGTGCGCTGTGGGCGACCTGTTGACCGAGCGCGCCGTGCTCGGTGTCATCGCGACCCTGGCCGTTCTGGGCCTCTTCGTGATGCTGTGCCGCGCTCGACGAGTCAGCACCTCCGTGGAGGATGCTGTGATGGACATGCTCGACCGCATGTCCAAGGCGTCGAGCGACCTCCGCGCGGGCCTGACCCAGGAGGCCGCCGACAAGGCGACACCCCACCTGCGCGAGATGCTGCGGTGCGTCGCGGTCGCCATCACCGACGAGGAGGGCACCGTCCTGTCGTGGGACGGCGGCGCGAACGACCACTACGAGTACCTCCGCGACACGGTGGCGCGAGCCATCAACAACTGCCACAAGGAACACGTCGACCACCGCAAGCTTGGCTGCGAGCTCCAGGGCCCGTGCTCCCTGCACAGCGTCGTGGTCGTGCCGCTGGTTGTCGAGGGCGACGTGGCCGGCACGTTGATCGTGGTGTCGGGCGTGGCCTCGAAGCGCCAGATCCGCATGGCCGAGGAGACCGCCCGCTTCGTGTCGACCCAGCTGGAGCTGGAGGTCGTCCAGAAGCAGCGCCAGGCCCTGGCCCAGGCCGAGGTGAAGGCCCTGCGGGCCCAGATCTCGCCGCACTTCGTCTACAACGCCCTGAACACCATCTCGTCGCTCATCCGCACCGACCCCGCGCACGCCCGTGAGCTGCTGCAGGAGTTCGCGGAGTTCACGCGCTACTCGTTCCGCACCGACGGCCTCTTCACGACCCTGGCCGACGAGCTGACGAACATCCACCGCTACCTGACCATCGAACAGGCCCGCTACGGCTCACGCCTGAACGTGCGCCTGCGGATCGCGCCCGAGGTGCTGCAGGTCGTGCTGCCGTTCCTGGTGCTCCAGCCGCTGGTCGAGAACGCGGTCCGGCACGGCCTGGCCAAGAAGCCCGGCGGCGGCATGCTCACCATCACCGCCGAGGACAACGGCAACGAGGCCCTGATCAGCGTCGAGGACGACGGCGTCGGCATGGACCCGGAACGGCTGGACGACATCAAGGACGCCCACCAGACGGGCGCGCACGTCGGCATCGGCAACATCAACGACCGCATGCGCACCGTCTTCGGCGCCGAGTACGCGCTGGTGGTCGAGACGGCGCCCAACGCGGGCACCAAGGTGATCCTGAACGTGCCGAAGTTCGCGCGGAACGTGCTGCCGAACCTGAACATCGGGACGCAGATGGACGAGCCGATGACGAACGAGCAGCCGGTGGTCCGCGCCTGACCCTGCGGCCTTGGACGCAGTCCGACAAGCGGTTCAACCCGCCCGGACGTGTGGTTTCGGCACACCCCCGACCAGCCACGCGGGCGCGTCGCACACCTGCCTGAGCCGTCAGTCAACTTGCGTGCGCAACCATGGCTCAACCCGGAACCGAAGCCTGCCGATTGTGGTGGTGACCAATGAACGCCGGCATTTGAACGAACAGGTGCCGGCCGCGAGTAAAGGCAACATCAAATGCGCGAACCACAGGCACCCGAGCGCGTCCGCGTCTGCATCAAGTGCACCGCGAAGGGCTTCTCCAGCTGCAAGTGCTGACGGAAAGAGCTGGTCAGCGTGCCGCAACCGCCAAAGTCGTGATCAGCACGACGGCACACACGCCCCAGCTCACCCACATCCAGTAAATGTGCATGGGCGTGGGCCCGGCGGCGTTTTGCCGGCCCCGGTCGTCCCACCACTCGACATAGCGTTCGAGCCAGCGGATCGGGTTGAACGTCACCCGTCGAACACTACGTGTTCAAGGTCACGCGGGAGCAACCTCAGCGGGTCTTGGCCCCCGCGTGACCGCGAAACGCACGTACTGTCGAGTACATGAGCGTCACGGACAAGATCGCGGCCCGTCTTCCGAGGGTCATGGACCGGGGTGAGCGGCCTCCGGTCGTCGCCGCGGTGCGGTTGCAC
Organism: Lentzea sp.; assembly: GCF_036380075.1. NCBI lineage: Bacteria > Bacillati > Actinomycetota > Actinomycetes > Pseudonocardiales > Pseudonocardiaceae > Lentzea > Lentzea sp. Next base: position 82,563 of record NZ_DASVFL010000032.1, read on the forward strand.
GGGGTCATCACCCCGCAGTCCTCGCCGGTCGCCCGCAACACGATCAGCCTCCAGAACGTCGAGTCGGCCATCAACCGCGCGTTCGACAACGAGCGGTTGATCGCCGTGGCGCTGCTCATCAACTCGCCCGGTGGCGCGCCGACGCAGAGCGCGCTCATCGCCGAGCGGATCCGGGAGCTCGCCACCAAGAAGCATGTGCCGGTGCTCGCGTTCTGCGAGGACGTGGCGGCGTCCGGTGGTTACTGGCTGGCGTGCGCGGGGGACGAGATCTACGCGCACGGCACGAGCCTCGTCGGGTCCATCGGCGTGGTCAGCTCCGGCTTCGGGCTCAACGGCCTGCTGGACAAGGCGGGCGTCGAGCGCCGCGTCTACACGGCCGGGGAGAACAAGGTGCGGCTCGACCCGTTCCAGGCCGAGAAGCCAGAGGACGTCGAGTGGCTCAAGGGGCTGCACGCCGATCTGCACGAGCAGTTCAAGGCGTGGGTGACCGAACGGCGCGGCGCCAAGCTCAGCGACGACGCCGATCTGTTCAGCGGTGAGATCTGGACCGGCGCCAAGGCGCAGGAGCTCGGGCTGATCGACGGCATCGGCACCATCCGCAGCGTCATCGCGAAGCGGTTCCCGGACGCCGAGCTGACGGTCGCCGAGCCGCGCAAGCCGTTGCTGGCGAAGCTCGGGCTGGCAAGCACATCCACCCGATCGGGCGATCTCGTGGCGCAGGTGCTCGCGAGCGTCGAGGAACGTGCTCGCTGGTCCCGATTCGGGCTGTGAGCATCAGTTCGGTTTCGCGGGGCGTGTCGAGGCCTGCCCCAGCGTAGACATGACCGCACATTGGTGGGCAAGATGCCCGACACAGTGAGTACCCAAGACAACGCCGGTCTCCTCGTCCTCGCAGTCGATGACGAGGCTCCCGGCCTGAGCGAGATCAAGTTCCTGCTCGAGAGCAGTCCTCACATCCGGCGCGTCCTCACGGCCTTCGACGCCGCCGAGGCGCTGCGCATTCTGAGGGGTGACTACGAGCAGGAGGTCATGGCGAGGACCAAGGCCGGCCTGCCGCCGGTCGACGCGGTGTTCGCCGACATCAACATGCCCGGCCTGTCCGGCATGGATCTCGCACGGGTGCTCAGCGCGTTCCGCTACCCGCCCGCGCTCGTCTTCGTGACGGGCGTGGAGGAACGGGACGCGCTCATCACGGCGTTCGACGTCGGCGCGCTTGACTTCATCAACAAGCCGATCAACGAGGAACGCGTCCTCAAGGCGATCTCCCGGGTCGCCGACCGCGTGGGGCGCACGGCGGCACCGGCCGCGCAGGCCGCGCCCAGTGCGCAGAACCCCGCCGAACCGACCGACGACGAGGTCATCCCCGTCGAGCTCGGCGGCACCATCAAGCTCGTGCCGCGCGCGTCCGTGCGGTACGTCGAGGCGCAGGGCGACTACGCCCGCCTGCACACCCAGGACGGCAGCCACCTCGTGCGCATCCCGCTGGCCCAGCTCGAGGAGCGGTGGGCCAACGCGGGGTTCGTGCGCATCCACCGCTCGTACCTGGTGGCGCTGCCGCTGGTGAGCGAGCTGCGGATGACGGCGAACGGCTACGCGGTCGTCATCGGCACCGGTGAGGGCGCCAAGGAGCTGCCGGTGAGCCGCCGGCACACCAAGGAGCTCAAGGAACGGATCGTGCGACCGCCGAAGAGCGGCTGGTGAGCAGGCACGACGCGGGAAAGCCCGAGCAGGCCGCCCGCGAGGCGTGGCTCGGTGAGCAGGCCCGCAAGCCGCGCCGCCGCAGGGTCGTGCTCGCCGACTCGACCAAGAAGAGCGGCAAGGCCTTACGCACGATCATCGAACTGGAGGAGCAGACCAGCGTCGGCGAGAAGCTGGTCCGCGACCTGATCCGGCAGCAGCTGAAGTCCGCGTTCGGGCTCGCTTTCGCGGTACTGGTAGGAATGTGCCTGCTGCCGATCACCTTCTTCGCGTTCCCGCAGATCGGGGACCTGGAGGTGCTGGGCATCCCCGTCCCCTGGCTCGTGCTCGGTCTCGCGCCCTTCCCGATCCTCTACGCCGTCGGGTGGGTGTTCCGCAGACAGGCCGAAAGGCACGAGCGCGACTTCGTGAACATGGTCGACCGCTGACGTGAACGCCACCATCTGGAGCCTCAGCGCCATAGTCGCCGTTGCGGCCGTGACGTTCCTGCTCGGGTATGTCGGATCCCGCAAGGCCAACACCACCCCGGACTTCCTGGTGGCGCGCAGGGCAGTCCCCGCCACCCGCAACGCCGCCGCGATCTCCGGCGAGTACCTGTCCGCCGCGTCGTTCCTGGGCGTGGCCGGGCTCGTGCTCAAGGACGGCGTCGACGCGCTCTGGTACCCGGTCGGCTTCACCGCCGGCTACCTCGCGCTGCTGCTGTTCGTCGCCGCGCCGCTGCGCCGGTCCGGCGCCTACACGCTGCCCGACTTCGCCGAGGCCCGGCTGGGTTCGGTGAACGTGCGGCACTTCAGCACGTTCTTCGTGGTCTGCATCGGCGTGCTGTACCTGGTCCCGCAGCTGCAGTCCGCTGGCCTGACGCTGACCACGATCACCGGGCTGCCGGCGTGGCTGGGCGGGGGAATCGTCACGGCGATCGTCGTGGTCAACGTGCTCGGCGGCGGCATGCGCGCGATCACGCTGGTGCAGGCGTTCCAGTACTGGGGCAAGCTCTTCGCGATCGCCGCGCCCACGTTCGTGCTGTTCGTGGTGTTCCTGGCCTCGCCGGACCGCGGCACGCAGCCGATCAGCGACGACGGCGTCGTCCGGTTCCCGCAGGCCGAGAAGATCACCGTGGCCGAGCAGGTGGTCAAGGTCCGCGTCGACGAGCCGCTGATGCTGCGGGTGCGCGGCACGATCGACGGCAGGGACGCGGACGGGCCGGTGTACTGGAGCCGCGGCGTCTACGAGCTGACCCCCGGCACGACGATGGAGTTCGACGCGGGCAGCCCGGTGCCGGTGGTCGACGGCTCGCCGACGACCAACCACGACTGGACCCACCCGCAGACCGGCGGCCTGTCCGAGCTGATCAGGACCTACTCGCTGATCTTCGCGACGTTCCTCGGCACGATGGGCCTGCCGCACGTCCTGGTCCGCTTCTACACCAACCCGGACGGCAAGGCGGCCCGCCGCACCGCGCTGCACGTGCTGTACCTGCTGGGCCTGTTCTACATCTTCCCGACGGTGCTGGGCGTGCTGTCCCGGCTCTACCTGCCGCGGCTGCTGGTGAACGGCAAGACCGACGCGGCGGTGCTGATGCTGCCGGAGACGATGCTGCCCAACCTGGGCGGCCAGATCCTCGGCGCGATCGTCGCCGCGGGCGCGTTCGCGGCGTTCCTGTCGACCTCGTCGGGCCTCGTCGTGTCGGTCGCCGGCGTGGTCTCGACGGACATCCTGCCGGGCAAGGTCCGCGACTTCCGGTGGGCGACCGTGTTCACCGGTGTCGTCGCGATCTGCCTCGCGCTGGTTCTCCCGCGCTCCGACGCGTCACTGACGGTGGCGATGTCGTTCGCGCTGGCCGCGTCGACGTTCTGCCCGCTCCTGGTCCTCGGGATCTGGTGGCGCGGGCTCACCTGGGTGGGCGCGGTGTGCGGGCTCACGGTCGGCGGCGGCATGGTCATCACGGCCCAGGTGCTCAGCGTCGTCAGCGCCTACACCGGGCGCTGGGCGCCCGCGTTCATCACCCAGCCCGCCCTGATCACCGTTCCGCTTGCGTTCGCGACGATGATCATGGTCAGCAAGGCGACCCGCAGGCGCGTGCCCGCGGACGTCAGCCAGATCCTGTTGCGCCTGCACGCCCCGGACCCGCTCGGCTTCATCCGCGACCGCGACATCGCCCGGTTCGGGACCGCCGAGGAGAAGGCCCGGCTGGCGGAGGACAAGCGCAGAGGAGCCGGTCGCGCACGGTGAGTGATCGCCGTTTCAAATGGGTGAAAACGGTCACTCGAATCGGTGAACGGTGAATCTGGTCACCCAGAGTGCTGTTCGTCTACGCATACCTACCGTTCGTCGCATCACCCGACTGCTGAGCGCAACGGCCCGAACGGACTCTTACCTGAGTGACTCAAGTCTCCATACGGTTCTCGACCAAGAACGGACCGCACCAGGAGGCATTACGTGCACGTCACGTTGCTGACACCTACGACGAGTACCGCGAGGAGGGGACTGTGAGCAGCGTCGAACACACCCCGTCTGAGTCGGCCCCAGACGCACAGAAGTGGGCCGACGTCCAAGCGAGTGCTGACTTCACCGAGCTGAAGCAGCGACTGCGCAAGTTCGTCTTCCCCGTCTCCGGCCTGTTCCTCGCGTGGTACCTGCTGTACGTGCTGCTCGCGGACTACGCGCACGACTTCATGTCCACCAAGGTTGTCGGCAACATCAACGTCGGGCTCATCTTCGGCCTGCTGCAGTTCGTGTCGACGTTCGTGATCACGACGCTGTACGTGCGGCACGCCAACAAGAACCTCGACCCGCTGGCGGAGAAGCTCCGCAACGAGATCGAGGGAGACGGCAAGTGAACGAGTCCAGCCCGATCCTCAACATCAGCATCTTCGGCGTCTTCGTCCTGATCACGCTGTTCGTGGTCATCCGGGCGAGCCGCAACACGAAGACCGCCGCCGACTACCTGGCCGCCGGTCGCGCGTTCACCGGCCCGCAGAACGGCATCGCGATCGCCGGCGACTACCTGTCGGCCGCGTCGTTCCTCGGCATCGCCGGCGCCATCGCCCTCAACGGCTACGACGGCTTCCTGTACTCGATCGGCTTCCTGGTGGCGTGGCTCGTCGCGCTGCTGCTGGTCGCCGAGCTGCTGCGCAACACCGGCAAGTACACGATGGGCGACGTGCTGAGCTTCCGGATGCGCCAGCGTCCGGTCCGCGCCGCCGCCGCGACGTCGACGATGGCGGTCTCGTTCTTCTACCTGCTGGCCCAGATGGCCGGTGCCGGTGGCCTCGTCGCCCTGCTGCTCGGCATCACGGGCACGGGTGGTCAGGCCCTCGTCATCGCCGTGGTCGGCGCCCTGATGATCGCCTACGTCCTCATCGGCGGCATGAAGGGCACCACCTGGGTGCAGATCATCAAGGCCGTCCTGCTGATCGTCGGCGCGGGCGTCATGACGCTCTGGGTGCTCGGCAAGTACGGCTTCAACCTCTCCGCCCTGCTCGGCGCCGCGGTCGACAACGCGCCGAAGGCGGGCGAGAAGCTCCTCGGCCCCGGCCTGCAGTACGGCAAGACCGGCACCAGCAAGGTCGACTTCCTGTCGCTGGCCCTCGCGCTGGTCCTCGGCACCGCGGGCCTGCCGCACATCCTGATGCGCTTCTACACCGTGCCGACGGCGAAGGAAGCCCGTCGCTCGGTCGTGTGGGCGATCTGGCTGATCGGCATCTTCTACCTGTTCACCCTGGTCCTGGGCTACGGCGCCGGTGCGCTCGTCGGCCCGGACAAGATCAACGCGGCTCCCGGCAAGGCGAACTCGGCCGCTCCGCTGCTCGCGCTGGAACTGGGTGGCCCGATCCTGCTGGGCCTGATCGCGGCCGTCGCCTTCGCGACGATCCTCGCGGTCGTGGCCGGTCTGACGATCACGGCGTCGGCGTCGTTCGCCCACGACATCTACGCCAACGTGATCAAGAAGGGCAACGGGGACGAGGGCAAGACCGACGAGGTCAAGGTCGCCCGCATCACCGCGATCGTCATCGGTCTCGTGTCGATCGGCGGCGGCATCATCGCCAACGGCCAGAACGTGGCGTTCCTCGTGGCACTGGCCTTCGCGGTCGCGGCCTCGGCGAACCTGCCGACGATCCTCTACTCGCTGTTCTGGAAGCGCTTCAACACCTCGGGCGCGCTGTGGAGCATCTACGGCGGCCTGATCGTGACGATCACCCTGATCATCCTGTCGCCCGCCGTCTCCGGCACGCCGACCTCGATGTTCAAGAACGCCGACTTCGACCTGTTCCCGCTGTCGAACCCCGGCATCGTCTCGATCCCCGTCGCGTTCCTGCTCGGCTACATCGGCACGATCCTCTCGAAGGACAAGGCCGACCCCGCCAAGCAGGCCGAGATGGAGGTCCGCTCCCTCACCGGTGCGGGCGCCGAGAAGGCGATCGCGCACTAGTTCGCTGCTCTGGGAGAACGGGCCGTCCCCAACCGGGGGCGGCCCGTTCTCCGTGTGGTGCAACCCCCTGGGCGCTGACTGCGTACTGAACGGGGAAGCGGCGGAGCTTGGGGGAGCGGAGTGCGACGGGACGAGGAGTTCTCGGAGTTCTTCACAAGCAGGTTCGACTGGGCCCGGCGTACGGCGTACGCCCTGTGCGGCGACTGGTCGGAGGCGGAAGAGCTCGCGCAGAACGCGTTCGTGAAGGCGTACGCGAAGTGGCCCGGCATCAGGCGGGAGACGGCGGAGGCCTACGTCCGCACCATCCTGACGCGCGCCTTCATCGACAGCAGGAGGCGCGGCCGCGACCGCGAACGCCCTGTCGCCGACCTCCCGGACCACGGCGTCAGCGGTGACTTCGCCGACCCGGACGCCCGGTTGAACGCGGCGCTGCGGCAGGTGGCACCCAAGCAACGGGCGGCGCTGGTGCTGCGGTTCGTGCACGACCTGTCGATCGAGCAGACGGCGGCAGAGCTCGGCTGCTCGGCCGGCAACGTCAAGAGTCAGACGGCCAGGGGCTTGGCGGCGCTCCGCGAGGCGTACGGCGAGCCCGTGAACTCGGAGTGTGACCGATGAACATCGAAGACGAGCTGCGCGGAGCTCTCGACGTCGCCGCGCCGCCTCCCACGACCACGTTGGACGTGGTGCTCAAGCGCGGCCGGCGCCGGGTGCTCGCCCAGCGCGCCGGCGCGGTGCTCGGCGTGTTCGCGGTGGTCGCCGGCATCGGAGTCGGTGCCACGACGCTGAACCACGCCGCCCCTCCCACTCCCGCGGACGCGCCGGACTACGGACCCGCGACCGTGGAGCACGCGGTGGGGTGGCCGCGGGTCGACACGCCACCGCGTACTCCGTACCGGACGTGGTCACCGGCACCGAGCGCGCCGCCACCCGCGGGCAGGCCCGTGACCGACATCCCCCTGTGCGACATGACGCCGTCGAAACGGCCGGACACGCTGGACCTCGGCGCGGTGGTGCTCAATCCCGAACCGGTCGCCGCGTGGCTCGACCAGGCGCGGAAGGTGCTGCCGGAGGTCACCATCGGCGCCGCGACGCCGAACCGGGACCGCACCAGCTACGAGGCCGACGTGTCCGACGCCAGCGGAACCGGCAGCATCAGGATCACCGTCGGCAGGTTCACCGGCGTCCCGCGAGCGGCCGCGGACGAGGCGCTGTGGGAGACCGGCGACTGCCTGCCCGCGCAACGGCTGGAGATCGGCGGCTCGGTCGTGCAGCTGCACGACGTCCGGCCGTTCGAGCCGTTCCAGTCGCTGGTGCAGTCGCTGAGGGTGTACCGCGTGGACAACGCGCTGCTCCAGGTCGAGCTGCGCAACTTCGGCAGCCCCGACTACGCCGCCGACGACCCGCAGAACCCCGGTGCGTCGCGACGCACCGGCGCCGGCCGTCCGACGCTGCCGCTGTCCGAGGAGCAGTTCTCCAGGCTCGGTCCCGTCTTCGCGGAGGTGGGCTGAGGATGACCCGTGCCGGAGGTTCACGTCCGTGCAACCTCCGGCATGGGACCATTCGGGGGTGACTGTTCCAAGCGTGGAGATCGCCGACGTGCCCGCCGTGCTGCCGGAGGGCGCCGTCCTGCTGGACGTGCGCGAGCAGGACGAGTGGGACGCGGGCCATGCGCCCGGCGCGCTGCACATCCCCATGAGCGAGATCGCCGGCCGCCTCGAGGAGGTGCCGCACGACTCGCAGCTCTACGTCGTGTGCCGCGCCGGTGGTCGCTCCGCCCGCGTGACCCAGTACCTCAACGCCAACGGCTGGGAGGCCGTCAACGTCGAGGGCGGCATGCAGCACTGGGACGCCGCCGGCCGTCCGCTCGAGGGCGGCACCGACGGCGCGGACCCCGAGGTCATCTGACCGTGCAGCCGCTGCAGCCGATGCGCGTGGACTGGGTGGCGACCCCGCCGCCCGGTGCGTACCCGCAGCCGCAGGGCCGGTCGCAGCGGCGCGGCTACGGCGGCCCGCCGAACTACCCGGTCCCGCCGCGCTGGGGCTTCCCGCTCCTCGCGTGGCGCTGGCCGACCGCCGTGCCCGGCACCGTCGAGCAGGCCGACTCGGTCGACGGCGTGCGCCGGCTGGGCCGCACCGCGCAGAACTCGCTGTGGCTGCTCGGCTTCGTGGCCGTGTGGGGCGCGCTGTCCGAGATCTGGCGCTACGTCCTGGTGGCGATGAGCCGCTTCGGCGCCCTGTCGTCCGGCGTGGTCAGCGCGTCCGACGCGATGGTCGTGTCGTCCTCGGCGCTCACCATCACGGGCTGCGCGCTGTCGCTGGTCCTCGTGCTGCTGTGGGTGCGCCGCACCCGGAACGTGGCCGCCACGCTCGTCGGCTACGGCCCGTCCCGCTCGGACCGCGAGGCCCTGGTCGGCCTGGTCGTGCCCGGCATGAACCTCGTCGTCCCCGGCTCCGTCCTGGCCGAGCTGGAACACGCCGTCGCCCGCCGCCCCGCGGGCGACCGCCCCCGGCCGTCCAAGCTCCTGCGCTGGTGGTGGGGCCTGTGGGTGGCCTCCGCGCTGCTGTTCGTCGTGCAGGTCCTCTGGTCGTTCCGCGACAGCACCCAGGCACTGGCTGACGGCGTGCTGCTGCACGCGTTCAGCGACCTGGTCCTGGCCGCCGTGGCCGTGGTGACGGCCCTGGTGGTCCGCCGCATCACCACGCTGCTGCTGCCCGTGGACGCCGCCTCGGTGCGGCTGATGCGGGTCGTCGAGGTGAAGGACGCGCCCGAACCGCCGCTGCGCGCCGTGCGTGCCTCGGGTTCGCCCCGGTAGCTCTCGTCTGCCGCTGTTCAGCGGGCGTTCTTCCTGAGGGGCTTCCGGGCCTGACCGTCCGCTGCCAGGTTGGAGGGCATGCGGACACTCATCGGGGCTCTGGTGATCGCGATGGCCACACCAGGTGCCGCCCAGGCGCACCACCACCGGGAGTTCGACCTCCAGGCGCACCGCGGCGGCATCGGCCTGACGGTCGAGAGCACGCTCAAGGCGTTCGGCAAGGCGCTCGACCTCGGCGTCACGACGCTGGAGCTCGACCTCCAGATCACGAAGGACGGTCGTGAGGTCATCACCCACGACCGCAGGACCAACCCGGCGAAGTGCCTCGACACGTTGCCGGCGTTCGAGGGCGACCCCGAGTTCCCCTACGCCGGGAAGTACGTGAAGGACCTGACGTTCGCGCAGGTCCGCACGCTCGACTGCGGCAGCACGCGGTGGTCGCAGTACCCGGACCAGGAGCTGTCGCCGGGGGCGCGGATGCCGACGCTGGCGGAGCTGTTCGACCTGGCGCGCGAGCGGAGGGCGTGGGGGATCCGCTTCAACGTCGAGACCAAGGTCGAGGCCGCCGCGCCGCAGGAGACCGCGCCGCGCGAGCAGTTCGTGCAGCGGGCGGTGCGGGAGATCCGGCGGTCCGGGTTCCTGCGGAACGTGACCGTCCAGTCGTTCGACTGGGGCACGTTGATGCGCCTGCGGCAGGTCGAGCCGCGGATCCCGCTGGTGGCGCTGACCCAGCCCGAGATGCTCGTGCCCGGCTCGCCCTGGACCGGCGGTCTCGAACTGGCGGACTTCGGCGGCAGCGTGGCGAAGGCGGTGAGGTCCTTCGGTGCCGAGGCGCTGTCGCCCGTGCACACGATGACCACGAAGGAGCTGGTCGCCGACGCCCACCGGCAAGGCCTCGCCGTCGTGCCGTGGACCGTCGACGAGGTGCCGCGGATGCACGAGGTGATCGACACCGGAATCGACGGCCTGATCACCGACTACCCGGACCGGCTGCGCGAAGTCCTGAAGCAGCGCGGCTTCCCGCTGCCGCGCAGGTACCCGGCGCGCTAGTCGGTGGCGAGCGGCAGCGAGTGCAGGCCGCGGATCACGAACTCCGCCCTGCGCTCGGGCTCCTCGGCCAGCACGGCGCCG
>NZ_DASVFL010000033.1:0-11220 GCF_036380075.1 Lentzea sp.
TGTCGATGGCCCGCCCGTAGGAGTGGTTGGACCAGGCCGTGCCGCCGGTGATCGGTCGGCAGTTGAACGCCGAGGTGTTGTTCGCCGCCATCGACGCGTCGTCGTCGGAGTCGTACTTCTCGATGGTCTCCATCCGCTCGACGGGGAACCGGTCGAAGTAGAGGTCGGCGAAGATGCGGGCGACCTCGGTCGCGACGTCGGCGTTGACCACCAGCTCACCGCGGTGCACGGCACCGTCGAAGCCCACGAAGCTCAGGCTCACCAGCCGCAGTTGACCGGGACCGACGGGGCAGCCCTCGCGCCAGCTGGATCCCAGCCGTTCCGCGGTGACCGGTTTGATGACGGCGACGTAGGGCGGAAGGCCGCTGCCGGCCGGCGCCGCGAGCTCCACGGTCCGAGCAGGAGCGGCGGACGCCGGCGCGGCACCGGCCAGGACCGCGGACACGGCGACCGCGACAAGCGCGACAACTCCGGTTCCCGATTTCACAAGAACTTCCTCTCGCTCCCCGCCACGGCGGAGTAGGACTTCTTCTGACCACGACCTCGGAGATCGACCCTGCCAGCGACGCGCGAACAACGTCAACTCCGTTGCACACGCGGCTCTGCTCGGCCTGGGCGGGCACGCGCTCGATCACTCCGATGTGGACTGAGCCGACTCCGGGCGGTTGTCAGCGTCCGGTGGTGCCGTCGATCAGTTCGCGGAGAATGTCGGCGTGCCCGGCGTGCCTGCCGGTCTCCTCGATCATGTGCGTGAGCGCCCAGCGCACACTGGGCGCACGCTTTCCTGGCAGCGGCCGCGGCACCGGCGCGGCGAGGTCGGAGCAGCCGTCGAGCACCTCGTTCGCCTGCTCGACGGTCTGCCGGTAGCGGGCGACGACGTCGGCCACGCTGTCGTCGGGAGAGGCGCGGAAGGTCGCCTTCCAGCTCTTCACGTCCTCGCCGAGGAAGATCGAGCGCTCTACCCACGTCACGTGGTTGAGCAGGCCGAGCAGGGTGGTGCCGGAGGCCACCACCGAGGTCCTGACCTGGGGTTCGGGTGCGCCGTCCACCTTCGCGGCGATCGAGGCCCGCAGGTAGTCGAGAAACCCGCGCAGGACCTCGGTCTCGCTGCCGCCGGTGCGAGGCGGCGGGGTGTCGCGGCGGCGTCGTGTGGTCGGCACTGCAAGCCTCCTTCTCTCACGCGGTCCGACGGACGAGCAGAACGTGGTCGACGACCTCGGCCTGCTGACCGTCCGGCCCTGTCGCGGTGCGGCGCGGCGCATCGGCTCGTTCGACCGTCCACCCGGCGGGGTCGAGGCCGATGCCGTCGGCGATCTCCGTCGGACTCGGGTAGTGGGCGTCGGGGTCCTGGTTCCACGACCAGGGTGCGGCGGAACCGTGGTCGACGACGAGCAGCCGCCCGTTCACGCGCAACGCGTGTGCCGCCGAGCGCAGCACGCCCGCGCGGTCCAGCTCGAACGGGGTGTGCAGGTAGTGGGCGCAGATCAGGTCGAACTCCCCCGGCGGGAAGCCGCTGCCCAGGTCATGCGCCACCGCGGTGATCCGGTCGCCGACGCCCTGGGCGGCCGCGAGGGAGGTGAGGCGTTCGACGGCGGCGGAGGAGATGTCGGCGGCGGTGACGTGCCAGCGGCGGCCGGCCAGCCACAGCGCGTCGCCGCCGGCGCCGCTTCCGAGGTCGAGGGCGTCACCGGTGGGAAGCGCCGAGGCGACCTCGATGAGCCGGACGTTCGGCGTGGGGACGGTGGCGGGGCGGGAGGAGTAGACGCTCTGCCAGAACGCGGCGGGGTCTGTTCCGAGCGGCGGTCGCGAAGTGGACATGGGCTCAGCATCAACGGTCCGCGCCGATCTGGCACGAAATCTTGCTGTTCCAGCAAGCCGGCGGGTTGCCTGCTCAGCTCACGCGAGTGCCGGCCTGAGCGCTGAGCCGGAACTCGACGGTCGCGGGAACCCGGTCGGTGCCGAGTGCCTGGGCCAGGCGTGGCAGGCATTCGGTGGTGATGCGCTCGCGCAGGACTGTGAGGTCGGCGTTCTGGTCGGCGCTGACGACCAGCGCCAGCTCCGGCTCTCGACGCGTTCCGGTGAGCACGGCCTTGGCCTGCCGCACGTGCGTGAGGGAACGGACTTCGTCGGTGAACGGTGCCACCGCGACATCGGTGTCCAGTTCGGTGCGCCCGACAACGGGGTCCCGCTCGAAGCGCCAGGTGCCGGTGCGCGGCCGGCGTGCGACCTGGGCCAGCAGCCAGAACAGGGCCAGCAGGCCCGTCACGACGCCGGCGGCGGCGATGACGTAGAAGACCCAGGTGGGTGGTGCGGTCGTGCCGGGAACCAGTGGCGCGGCGGGATCGACCACCCGCAGCAGCCGCAGGTGCGTGGCCGTACCGAAGGCACCGGCGGCGAGCAGGAGCACGCCGGAGAGTCCGAGCAGTGTCCTGTTGAGACGTGCGGGTCGGTTGGGGCTGCTCATGATTCCTCCCGGCGGGCTCGCAACTTGACCACGACAGCGGGCCTGCGGGACGGGGCGAGCTCGTCGAGACGGGTCTCGACGGCCGCGCGGACCGCGTCGGTGAGGCCCTCGGTGTGCGTTCGTGCGGTGGTGGCGCGCACGGTGACGCGCCGGGTGCCGATCGCGGCTTCGGCGGCGGACACACCGTCGACGTCGTTCGCGGCGGTGCGCAGGGCCGAGCGGTAACCGGAACGTGTGATGCCGGAGTCGGGTGTGCCGGCCAGCGGTAGCACCGTCACCGCGCCCGGCAGCACCGCGGCCAGGACCAGAACGAGTCCGAGCACCGCCACCACTGCCGCGGCCACCAGGGTGATCTGGTCCGTCCACTGCACGGAGTGCAGCGCGGAGGCGATGGCGGTGATGTCCAGCCAGGGCCGGTCGCCGGTCAGGTGCTGGACGGCCGAGATGGTGGTCACCACACCGGCGCCCAGCAGCACCAGTGCGGTCAGCGACGCCGGAAGAGACCGGCGGGTCCGACGCTTCATTCGACTCTCCTCCCCGAGTCCGCTGAGGTGTGCAGGGCGGTCACGGTGATGTCGACCCGCCGCACGCGCATACCGGTCATCTCCTCGACCCGGCGGCACAGGTGCTCGCGGGCGCGTTCGGTGGTGGCGGTCACCGGTGCCGGATAGGCCAGGGACATCCTCACCGCAAGGTCGATCCCGCGGCTGTGCACGGTCGCCTCCACCTTGGCCGACCGGTCCAGCTCCTCGGAACCGAGACTGATCCCCAGCACCCGCTCCGCCGCTCCACCGACGTCGTCGACTTCGGCCGTGGCCCGTGCGGCGAGCCGCTGAACGGCCTGCTCGCCGATCGTGAGCGCACCGCGCTCCGCGGGGCCGGCCTGGACGGTCCCGGCCTGGATGGTCTCGGCGGTCATCAGCGGTCCCGTCCGACGAGCTGGGACAGGTCGAGCTTGCCGTCGAGCGCACGGCCCGCCAGCAGACCCAGCAGACCGAACAGCAGCACGACGAGGAACGCCCCGAAGCCGCCGAACGCCGCGGCCAGACCCACGACGAGTCCGGTGATCAGTCCCCAGGTGGTCGAGTTCATCACGACGTCTCCTCACTGCTCTCGTACGGATGTGCTGCCGGAACCGGGTTTTCCGCCACCGGAGGCTCTTCTGCCGGGATGGCGAGGTCACCGATGACCACGTTCACCGGGAGGCCGGGCACCTGAGCGGCCGCCCGGACCGCGGCGGCGACCACGTCCGCGACGAACGGCACCGTGACCGTGACACCGACTGTCACCGCGTCCTCGTGAATGCGGACCCCGCTGACGCGCCGGCCCGGACCGAGGGACGCGATCTGCCCGAACCGCCCACCGTGCAGGCCCGCCACGGACGGCACCGTCAGGACGGCGGCGGCGATCCGGTCAGCCTCGACCAGCGCGGGCGACGACCACACCGGGGAGGTCCCGGCCGTCCGCACGGCCGGGACCCACGCGGACGTCACTGGACCCGCCCGGTGTGAGCCGACGAGTCCTCCTCGCCTTCCACGGGCAGGTGCAGGTCGTCCACAGCGATGTTGACCTCGACGACCTCCAGGCCGGTCATGCCCTCGACCGCCCTGATCACGTTGCCGCGCACCGCCTGCGTGAGCGCGGCGATCGACACGCCGTACTCGACCACGATCTGCAGGTCGACCGCCGTCTGGCGCTCGCCCACCTCGACCGACACACCCTGACCGGCCGACGACGACGCACCCGGAATCCTCTCCCGCAGCGCACCGAACGCCCGCGCCGCGCCACCGCCGAGAGCGTGCACGCCGGGCACCTCACGCGTGGCCAGACCCGCGATCTTTTGCACCACCACGTCCGCGATCGTGGTCGTACCGCGGACAGTCTCCGAGGGGACCTTCTCCACCGCCCCGGAACCCGCCGTCTTCGAGGTCGGGGACACCGTCTTCGCCGCGCTCACCTCAGTCATGACCATTTCCTCCCACATCGCATTGACCTGTCACCCGGTAAGAACCGCTCAGCGCCACGAACATCACGAGGAGAAGAAGTGATCACCATCACCCGCACTCCACCGTGACGAGTTACCGGAAATGGGTATCCATATGCTCAAGAGCGTTCCAGTCGACACAGGAGGACGTCATGTCGTTGGGTGACAAGATCGGCGCGAAGGCGGAGAACTTCGGCGGCAGGGCCAAGGAGGCCGCAGGTTCGGCGACGGGCAATGAGCAGCTGCGCCAGGAAGGCAAGGCCGATCAGGCCAAGGCCGGCGTCAAGGAAGCCGTCGAGAACGTGAAGGACGCCGTCAGCGACGCCGCCGACAAGGTGAAGAACGCGTTCAAGAAGTGAGCGCGCACGAAAAAGTGGGCGGAACTCCGGGCCAGGAGTTCCGCCCACTTTTTCGTGCGACACCGCGCCTTTTCCTCGAGCCACCGATCGATGACGGGTTCGGGCGAACGGCCTTCAGTCGATCAGACCGGCGCGGAGGACCTCACCGACCAGATGCGCCCGGTTGTGCGCCGCGAACCTGGACCTGAGCCTGGCGATGAGCATCTTGACCTCGTACGTCATCCTGCCGGTCCGGCGCGCGATCTCCTCGTCGGCGACACCGTCCGCGAGCAGGCGCACCACCACGATCTCGACCGGCGTCAGGACGCCGGCGAAGGCCCGGCTCACCGCCATCTCGGCGCGGGAGCCGGGAGGCTTGAACAGCAGGGACCACGCCCCGTGCCGGACCGCCACGTCCGCGAGATGAGCTGACTCCGCTCCCAGCACGGCCACCAGGAAGCGCCCCTGCAGCCGCTGAACACCATCGAGCGCGACCTGAGCCACCTCGTCGGGCAGGTCGAGGTCGACCACGATGAGATCCCGCTCTTCCAGCGGGCCGGCAGGACGGACCTCCGAAGGCCGGCTCACCACGTCGACCCTGCTGGCGCCGACGTGGACGAGGCTGCCCGTCAGGCGTGCGCCGAACATCCGGTCGGCGGTGATGACCAACGCGGAAAACCCGCTCGACCAGTCCAGGCCGGAGCGGAACACCGTTTCGGAGCAGAGCAAGGGATTCCTCTTCACAACCGTCACACCATGACTCAGAAGATGAGCCTCTACACGGGAAAGCACTGGCCCACGACGCCCGACGAGCACAGGCCGGCAACTTCCACCGAGAATAGCGGATCATCGTCGTGCACCGCGCCACCGACAACAGGATGAAGCGTGAACACGCCTACACGTCCTGCCTACTCCTCAATGCGTCGAATCGGCACGCGGCGCTCAGGATTGACAATTGACACTCGGCCGACGACTCGATGCCACACCTCAAGCCAGCTGAGACATAAATAATGCGCACCATTGCATGTCTCCGCCGCGCGACCGGAAGTGTTCCCCACATCAGTTGCTACGCCAAACAAACGACCCACCGCGCAGCCTGACTTCCCAGTACCCGTTCCCGAGCATCAGCGGAGGAAAGCCGTGCGACGCGAATGGCCGGAACTTCTCTGTAGATCGAACATCGTCGACCCCTCAGCGCGAAGCCTGCCATGCGGCTCGCAGCGGCTACCCCCTCCGACACCCCCGTGACGCGTCGTGGGTCGCGGGCGGTGCGCGACGCAGGGTGATCAAGCCGTAGGCGAACTGACGAACGTCGTCCTGCTCGGCAATACCGGCCGGCACGTCGGCGACGCCAGGAGCGGGCACACGCCTGCCATCTGCGGAGAGCGCCGCCGAACTCGGCATCACCGCAGCGCGCAAACGTCCTTTCCGGACTCAGTGGACCGGCTTCTCGCCACCGCATCATCCTTTCAGGACAGTGCGCGCGACTTGACCCACGCCTGGTTCAAAGGCCTGGCAGGTCTTCTCCGAAGCCCGCCGGATCAGACGGTGAGAACGACCTTGCCCTTCAGGTGGCCGGCGTCGAGGACTCGGTGCGCGGCCACGATCCGGTCGAACGGGAACGTCTCCTGGACGTGAACGCGCAACTCGCCCTGCTCTGCGAGGGCGGCGAGGCCGCGCAACCCGACCGGGTCCGGGTCGACCGCGACACCGCTGAAGCGCAGGCCGGCCGACTCGAACCTGGCGGCGAGCCCTGGTTCGCTCTCCGCGACCGCTGTCACCAGATGCCCTCCCCGCCGGAGCACACCAAGGGACCGTTCGACGGTGTCTCCACCGATCGTGTCCAGGACGACGTCGACGTCACGGACCGCCTCGGCGAAGTCGACCGCCGTGTGGTCGATCACCTCGTCGGCGCCGAGCCCTGCGACGAACTCCCGCTTGCCGCCGCTCGCGGTCGTGATCACGTGCGCGCCCAGCGCCTTCGCGATCTGGATCGCGACGTGGCCGACTCCGCCGCCACCGCCGTGGACCAGGACTCGGTCGCCCGCGGTCACACCGGCGAGATCGACGAGGCCCTGCCACGCCGTGAGACCGACGATCGGCAACGCCGCGGCCTCGACGTGCGAGAGCGACGCCGGCTTGCGCGCGAAGTGCAATGCCGGAGCAGCAACGAACTCCGCGTACCCGTTGGCGGCCCTGGGGAACATCGGCATGCCGAACACCTCGTCACCGGGCCGGAACCGCCACGTCTGCGACGCGTCGACGACCACACCGCTGACATCCCAGCCGAGAACGAAAGGCGGTTCGCCGAGCAACGGCATCTCGCCGTTGCGCAACCGGGCCTCCAACGGATTCAGCCCGATCGCCGCGACGCGGACGACGATCTCGGTCGGCAGCGGGTGTGGCTCCGGAGCGTCCGCGACGGTGAGGACGTCGGGACCGCCGAACTCCTTCTGCGTGATGACTCGCATGACTCTCCTGGCTCCGCGTGGTGAAGCCAGGCTATGAGCGCCCACAGGAACCTCTCGGTACCTTGGGCGTCATGAGCGGTTCCGGTCGCGACGAGTTCTTCCTCGCCGACTGCCCAGGGCGGCTGACGGTCGAGCTGCTGGCGGACAAGTGGACGGCCGTCGTGATCACCGGTCTCAGCGAGGGGCCGGTCCGCCACGGCGAGCTGGTCGAGCTGATCGGCGGAATCTCCCGCAAGGTGCTCACCCAGACCCTGCGCCGGCTCGAGGCGCACGGGCTGGTCGTCCGGCACGCCTACCCCGGCGTCCCGCCCCGCGTCGAGTACGAGCTGACCCCGCTCGGGGCGACGCTGATCGAGCCGATCCACGTGCTGACCGAGTGGGCGAGGGCGCACGGCGACGAGGTCCTGGACGCGCTCGCTGAAGACCCCGCGCATCGTGCCGGAGCCTCCAGCGAGCGTCGATGATCTCCCGAGCCGTGAGCAGCGGCGCGGACGCTCTTCAGCCTTGATGAGGCCCGCGATCAGTGGTCGTCGTAGTGACCGTCGTGGCTCGCGTGCCGGTGTCCGTCGTGGACGTAGTCGACGTGGTCACCGTGCGGGATGGCGACGTGGCCGCACCCCTCGCCGTGTGCGTGGTCATGCGTCTCGTGACTCACGTGCTCGCCGGACTCGCACTCGTCCCAGTGGCCTTCGTGGCCCCGGTGCACATGTCCGTCGTGCACGTAGTCGACGTGGTCACCGTGCGGGATCGCGACATGTCCGCAACCTTCACCGTGTGCGTGCGTGTGAACCTCATGAGTGGCGTGCGCCGTCGTCATGACTGCCTCCTTTCGGCCTAATCATCAAAACATACGCATATGTTGATGACAAATCGGCGGTGCAGCGTGTCCGACATCGCCGGCACGAGCAGTCAGGAGCCGGCCGAGCGCGAACCACGGTGCTGTCAGTTCCAGATGGACTGTCTACCAGGATGAGGAATTCCTCGCAGCCGCAAGGGAAGCGCGGTCTCGTCGTAGGGAGTGACGGCCAGCCAGTCCGCGACGGCCGCGAGGTCCTCCGGCGTCCGCAGTGGACCGACGAGGACGGCGGCTCCCAACGGACGGCGAGCGTCGTCGCACTGCTGCACCACCAGCACGGAGCCCGGGTTCCCCGACGTCCGCCTGGCGTGACAGAGCACCATCCCCAGCGGGCACGGGACACGCATCAGCACCCCGTGCCCGCTGCGGCGGACCACCTCGCGCAGGGTGCTGAGCACCCGCTCACCGTCGGCGCACGTGTCGCAGACGATGACCGTGTAGCCGGTCGCAGGCCTCGGTCCGATCACTTCCCGGCGCCCGTTCACCGCGTCCCCGCATCCCGTGCCACTGGAACTGACCGCGGGCAGCAGTCGCGCCATTCCCGGCACCGGCCTGTCGAACGTGGTCGCCGTGGGTTCACAACTCCTCCATCTCGTCGTGCCACTCGGCGAAGGGATCGGCGAACTCCAGTTCGTCGGCGAGCGCCAGTTCCTCGTCGGTCACCAGGGCGGCGCGCAGCGCCTCGGTGATCTCCTCGGGCGAGGCGGAGGCGGCGATCACGACGAGTTCCTGCGAGCGGTCGCCGAAGCGTTCGTCCCAGGTCGCCGACGCCACCGCGCGCCGCTCCGGCGACACGTCCGCCCAGTCCCCCACGGCTGCCAGCCACGGCCCGAGGTTGCCCACGTTCAGCCCGCCGCCGGCAGACTCCAGCCACAGCGCGGCGTCCGGCTGGCTCACCAGCCACACCCGCCCCCGCGTGCGGACGACGCCGTCGAGCAGTGAGTCGATCGCGTCGTGCAGTCGCGCCGGGTGGAACGGCCGCCGTTCGACGAAGTGCGTGATCGACACACCGTGCGCGGGTTCCAACGGCGGCTCGCCCTGCAACAGCGTGCCGAAGCCGTCGTCGAAGCGGCCCCTGCGCGCGTCACCGGGGACGGCGGCGAGCAACGCGGTCACGTCGAGTCCCGCCCGGTCCCGCCGGGGTGCGCGCGGGTTGAGGCGGTCGAGCACGGCTTCCAGCACGTTGTCGCCGGTCGGTCCGGTCAGCACGAGCGCGTCGGCGAACTCGGCCTGCCCCACCACGACCTGCGCCACGGTGCGGTCGTCGCCTTCCGCCGCGCCGAGACCGCGGTCCTCCAGCGAGTCCTCGCCGACGGCGTCGGCCAGCCAGGTGGCCCGATCGACCACGGTGACCACCGCCTCGACCCGAACGTCGATCTCCAGCAGCGCGAAGCAGACCGCCTCCGGCTCCAGCGCCGGATCCAGGTCGACGACGACGGTCCCGCCCAGGTTCTCCAGCAGTGGCAGCAGATCGAGGCGCAAGGTGCACGACACGCAGCCGTGCGCCAGTTCCAGCACGGTGAGCTCGCCGTCGACCCAACGCCGCACCACACCCTCGGCCAGCCCGCGCAGATCGTGACGGACGAGCACCGAACCCGGCGTCGCGCGCCAGATCTCGTCGGCCACGTCGTTCTGCCCGAATCCGGCCACCAGTACGACCTCGGTTCCCATTGGGCTAGCCTAACGGAAACGATTGTCGTTTTAAATTGGAGCGCTCAGGTGGCCGGGAAGTCCAAGATCGCCGAGGACCGGCTGCGGCGTGAGGTCGTCGGCCGCGATGTCGTGGACGGGCGCCCACGCGCCGTCTTCCGCGCGTTCGGCCTGTCCCGCATCCGCCCGCGCGAGATGGCTCACCGCGGTGAGCTGCCCGGCGTGCCCGAGTCCAGTCGGTGAAGAAGAACCCGCGCCCCACCCCTCCCAGTCCCCCCTGACCCTCCTGGTGCGCCCCATTCCGGGGGCACACCACGTCCTTCCGGAGAGTTCCCGATGACCACCACCGATTCACGCGTCCCCGTCACCGTGCTGTCCGGCTTCCTCGGCGCCGGCAAGACCACCCTGCTCAACCACGTGCTCGCCAACCGCCAAGGCCGCCGGGTCGCGGTGGTGGTCAACGACATGAGCGAGGTCAACATCGACGCCGCCCTGGTCTCGGGACGCGGCGGCGAACGTCTCGTCGAGCTGACCAACGGCTGCATCTGCTGCACCCTGCGCGAGGACCTGCTCGAGAGCGTCGGCGAACTGGCCCGCGAAGGACGCTTCGACACGATCCTGATCGAATCCACCGGGATCTCCGAGCCGATGCCCGTCGCGGCGACCTTCGAGTGGACGTTCGAGGACGGCACCAGCCTCTCCGACCACGCCCGCCTGGACACCATGGTCACCGTCGTCGACGCCACCACGTTCCTCCAGGAGGTCGAACGCGGCGACCGCCTCGACGAACGCGACCTCGCCGCCGACGAAGGAGACGAACGCGGAATCTCCGACCTGCTGATCGACCAGGTGGAGTTCGCCGACGTGCTGGTGCTGAACAAGACCGACCTCGCGGCGCCTGATCATCTGGGCACCGTGGAGGAACTGCTGCGCAAGCTCAACCCGAACGCCAGGCTCGTCCGCGCCCACCACGGCCTGGTCGAGCTCACCGACGTCCTCGACACCGGCCGCTACGACCCCGTCACCGCCGCCACCTCGCCCGGCTGGGCCGAGGAGCTGGCGGGCAGCCACACTCCCGAGACGGAGGAGTACGGCATCCGCTCGGTCACCTACCGCGCCGACCGCCCCTTCCACCCGGCCCGCCTGGCCGACGCTCTCGCCGGCTGGGAGGGCGTGGTGCGCAGCAAGGGTTTCTGCCACATCGCGACCCGCCCCCACACCCTCGCCGTGTGGTCGCAGGCAGGTCCGAACATGACCATCGAGCCCGGCGAACGACTGGACGGCCACACCGCCACCCAGGAACTGGTCTTCATCGGCATCGGCATCGACCCCGACGAACCGCGCCGCCGCCTCGACCCCGCGTTGCTGACCGACGACGAGCACTCGGCAGGCCCGTCCGCTTGGCGGCTGTTCGACGACCCACTGCCCGAGTGGGACAGCGAATTCCACGATCACGT
>NZ_DASVFL010000034.1:0-69627 GCF_036380075.1 Lentzea sp.
ATGCTCCAGTACCTCGCGCCGATCCTGCAGTTCGCGTGGGGCGTGTTCGTGGTGCACGAACCGATGCCCGCCAGCCGGTGGACCGGGTTCGCCCTGGTGTGGCTGGCCCTGGCGATCTTCATCGCCGACGCGCTGCGGGACCGGCGCAAGCAGGCACTCGCGCCGGTCGCGACGAACTAACGAACGCGGGCCACGCAGTAGGTGGCGAGCTCTTCGAGGGCGTCCCGCGCGGCGCACGGCGGGAGCTTGCCCAGCTCCGTGCGGGCCCGGTCCGCGTACTCGTCGAGCGTCTCGCGCGCCCTGTCCATCCCGGAGGACTTGCGCAGCAGGTCGAGGGCTTCCTCCACCAGCGCGTCGTCGCTGATCGGGCCGGCCAGCAGCTCGGCGAGCCGCGTCTCGGCCGGGTCGGCCAGCGCGTAGAGCATCGGCAGCGTCTTCACGCCCTCGCGCAGGTCGGTGCCCGGCGTCTTGCCGGAGTCGGCGGACGGCGAGGCGATGTCGATGACGTCGTCGGAGATCTGGAACGCGGCGCCGATCACCTCGGCGTACGCGCGCAGGGCGTCGATCTGCTCCTCGGTCGCGTCGGAGAACATGCCGCCGAACCGCGCCGCGGTGGCGATGAGGACGCCGGTCTTCTCCTCGATCACCTGGAGGTAGTGGGAGATCGGGTCCTCGCCCGGCTTCGGGCCGACCGTCTCGCGCATCTGACCGGTCACCAGGACCGAGAACGTCTCCGCGATGATCCGCGCCGCGTCGGTCCCCAGGTCGGCGGTCAGCCGGGACGCGTGGGCGAACAGGAAGTCGCCCGTCAGGATCGCGATGCTGTTGTCCCACTTGGCGTTCGCGGACACCGCGCCGCGCCGCATGGTCGCCTCGTCCATGACGTCGTCGTGGTAGAGGGTGGCGAGGTGGGTGAGCTCGACCACAGCGGCCGCCTTGACGACCTTCTCGCGGTCCCACTCGGCGCCGAACTGCGAGGCGAGCAGTGTGAAGAGCGGGCGGATCCGCTTCCCGCCCGCCTCCACAAGGTGGAGGGAGGTTTCCGTGACCGGGTGGAACTCGCTCTGCACGACGTCGTGCAGGGTGCGCTCCACCTCGGCCAGGCCGTCCTGGACTACCTCGGTGAGCACGGGGTCCACCAACGCGAACCCCGGTCCCACATGCTCGCTACTGGTCACACCAGCAGACTACGTACACCTAGCTGAGGAAGGTGCCGGTACCCGCCCATTCGAGCACCAACGTGGGCCACAAACCCAGCACGAGGGTGACCACGGCACCCAACGTGATCGCGATCGTGGTGAACGCGCCGGGCACCGTGACGGTCGGGCCGTCCGCCGCCGGCTCGCTGAAGTACATGAGCACGATCACCCGCAGGTAGAAGAACGCCGCGACGGCCGAGGCCACCAGGGCGATCACCACGAGCGGCGTCAGACCGGCCTGGATCGCCGCGCTGAACACGACGAACTTGCCGATGAAGCCCGACGTCAGCGGGATGCCGGCGAGCGCCAGCAGCAGGAACGTGAACACGCCCGCCACGATCGGCGACCGCTTCGCGAGACCCGCCCACTGCGACAGGTGCGTCGCCTCGCCGTCCGAGTTGCGGACCAGCGACACGATGCCGAACGCGGCGATCGTGGTGAAGCCGTACGCCAGCAGGTAGAACATGGTCGCGCTCACACCTTCGCCGTCCGGCACCAGTGCGATCGAACCGATGAGCAGGAAGCCCGCGTGCGCCACCGAGGAGTAGGCGATCATGCGCTTCACGTCGGTCTGCGTGAGACCCAGCACAGCACCGATCACCATCGAGACGACGGCGACGCCGTAGAGCACGCCGCGCCACTCCCACTGCGTGTTCTCGAACGCGACCGTGAGCACGCGGAGGATGCCGCCGAACGCGGCGACCTTCGTGCACGCGGCCATGAACGCCGTCACCGGCGTCGGCGCGCCCTGGTACACGTCCGGGGTCCAGGCGTGGAACGGACCGACGGCGGCCTTGAACAGCAGGCCCACCACCAGCAGGCCGAAGCCCGCGAACAGCAGCGTGTCGGAACGGTCGGTGCCACCCGCGGCCGACGCGATCGCCGAGAGCTTCACCGAACCCGCGTAGCCGTAGAGCAGGGCCACGCCGTAGAGGAAGAACGCGGACGCGAAAGCGCCGAGCAGGAAGTACTTCACGGCCGCCTCCTGCGAGAGCAGGCGACGACGGCGAGCCAGACCGCACAGCAGGTACAGCGGCAGCGACAGGACTTCCAGCGCGATGAACATCGTCAGCAGGTCGTTCGCCGCGACGAACGTCATCATGCCGCCGAGCGCGAACAGCGTGAGCGGGAAGACCTCGGTCTGCATGCCGGTCTTCGTCGCCTGCGCGCGGTCCTGGACCGTGCCGGGGCGGATCGCGGCCTGGGCCACGAACGCGCCACCGGGCTCGACCGAGCGGTCGGCGATCAGCAGGATCGACCCGAACGCCAGCACCAGCAGCGTTCCCCACAGGAACAGCGACGGCGTGTCGACCGCGATCACGCCCGCCAGCGTCGCCACGCCCTGTTCGGGGCGGTCGGCGGAGTTCGCGTACAGGATGAGCGTGCCGGTGGCCGCGACCAGGGAGACGAGCGACAGCACGAGCTGCACCGCCCACCGCTGGTGCTTGGGCAGCAACGCTTCCAGCAACACGCTGACGCAGGCCGCGCCGAGCACGATCAGCACCGGCGCGATGGCGCCGTAGTGGATCTCCGGCGCCTCGATCTGTTGCGCCTGAGCGACGAGAAGGTTCACGTCACTTGCCTTCCTGCACGGAGACCGGGTCGGTCACGCCGACCTCGGTCAGCGTCGCCCCGACAGTCGGGGTGATGACGTCGAGCACCGGCTGCGGGTAGAACCCGAGTGCCAGCACGATGACAACGAGCGGTGCGAGAACCGCGATCTCCCGCTTGTTCAGGTCGCCGATCGCCGTCTTGCGCTCCGGGTCGCCGACGGCTCCCGGACCGGCGGCGGCACCCAGGAGGGCGTCTCCGCGCAGCGGGCCGGTCATGACCCGCTGGTAGAGCCACAGCACGTACAGGGCCGCGAGCACCATGCCGACGGTCGCGATGATCGTGAACACCGGCCGCGTCGGGAACGAGCCGATCAGCACGAGGAACTCGGAGACGAACGAGTTCGTGCCCGGCAGCGACAGCGTGGTCAGACCCGAGATCAGCAGCATGCCCGCGAGCAGCGGCGCCACCTTCGACATGCCGCCGTAGTCGGAGATCAGCGACGAACCACCGCGCGCGATGATCATGCCGACCACCAGGATCAGCATGCCCGTCGAGATCGAGTGGTTGAGCATGTACGACACCGAGCCCACGCCGGCCTGCGACGTGAACGAGAAGATGCCGAGCGCGATGAAGCCGAAGTGCGCGATCGAGACGTAGGCGAGGAACCGCTTCATGTCCCGCTGGCCCGTGGCGAGCAGCGATCCATAAAGGACACCCGCCACCGCCAGCACGAGCACGAACGGCGCCAGGTTCTTCGACGCCGTCGGGAACATCGGCAGCAGGTAGCGCAGCATGCCGAACGTGCCGACCTTGTCGAGGATGCCGACGACGATCACCGTGACGCCGATGGGCGCCTCGGCCGCGGCGTCGGGCAGCCACGTGTGGAACGGCACGAGCGGCGCCTTGATCGCGAACGCCAGGAAGAAGCCGAGGAACAGCCAGGTCTGCGTCGTCGAGTCGGCGTCGCTGACGACCTTCACGAGCGTCGCCCAGTCGAACGTGCCCTTGCCCAGCTCGTCCGACGCCATCGCGTAGGCGCCGATCGCGGAGGCCAGCATGATCAGGCCGCCGAGGAACGAGTACAGGAAGAACTTGACCGCCGCGTACTGCCTGCGCGCGCCGCCGTAGCCGCCGATCAGGAAGTACATCGGGATGAGCATGACCTCGAACAGCACGTAGAACAGGAAGACGTCGGTGGCGGCGAACACCGCGACCGTCACCGCCTCCTGCACCAGGATCAGCGCGAGGTACCCGCCCTGCGACCGGCCGGCGGGCAGCTTCTCCGTCCAGCCGGCACCGATCACCAGCGGGATCAGCAGCGCGATGACCGCGATCATCACCAGCGCGATGCCGTCGATGCCGAACGAGAGCCGCACGCCGAACGCCGGGATCCAGTCCACGCCGGTGGCGAGCTGGATGCGATCGCCGTCCGGGTCGTAGGCCGTCCACAGCAGGACCGCCAGCACGAGCTCGACGAGCGAGAACGCCAGCGCGGCGAGCTTGGCCGTGCGGTCGTTCTTGCGCAGGAACGCCACCACCAGCGCGCCGGCCAGCGGCACCACCAGCAGTGCGATCAGAACCCAGGTCACGAGAACCTCACCACCAGGAGCGCCCCGAGCACGAAGATCGAGCCCAGCAGCATGGACAGTGCGTAGGAGCGGACGAACCCGGTCTGCAGCCTGCGCAACCGGCCGGAGCTACCGCCGAGCAGCGCCGCCGTGCCGTTCACGACACCGTCGACGCCCTTCAGGTCGAGGTACACCAGCGCGCGGGTGAGCCAGGTGCCCGGCCGCGCGAAGAGGGCCTCGTTGAGTGCGTTGCCGTAGAGGTCCGCACGCGCCGCGCGCACCGGGAACGACACGCGGACCGGCCGCTCGACGGGCTGCTTGCGGCGGCCGAAGAGCAGGAACGCGAGACCGGCGCCGAGGACGGCGAGCACGACGGTCAGGATGCCGACCAGGCCGTGCGAGATGACGCCGTGCTCCTCCTTCAGCTCGCCCAGCGAGGGCTCGAGCCAGCCGGCGAGACGTCCGCCGGAGGAGAGGAACCAGCCGCCACCGATCGAGCCGACCGCGAGGACGATCATCGGAACGGTCATCGTCAGCGGGGACTCGTGCGGGTGGTAGTCCTTGCCGTTCTCCGCCTTCAGGTCCTTCCAGCGGGGCTGGCCGAGGAAGACGAGGATCAGCAGGCGCGTCATGTAGAACGCGGTCAGCGCGGCACCGAGCAGTGCGACGCCGCCGAAGACGTACGGGCGCCAGCCCTCCCCGGTGAACGCCGCCGCGATGATGGCGTCCTTCGAGAAGTAGCCCGCGAACGGCGGGATGCCGATGAGGGCGAGGTAGCCGAGCGTCCAGGTGACGAACGTGATCGGCAGGTACTTGTAGAGCCCGCCCATCCGGCGGATGTTGCCCTCGTCGTTCATGCCGTGCATGACCGAACCGGCGCCGAGGAAGAGGCCGGCCTTGAAGAAGCCGTGCGTCAGCAGGTGCATGATGCCGAGCGCGTAGCCGATCGGGCCGAGGCCCACCGCGAGGATCATGTAGCCGATCTGCGAGACCGTCGAGTACGCCAGGACCTTCTTGAAGTCGTCGTAGGCGCAGCCGATGATGCAGCCGATCAGCAGCGTGACGCCACCGATGATCATGACGACCAGGCGGCCGTCCTCGCTCAGGTTGTAGAGCGGGTTCGAGCGGGCGATGAGGTACACGCCCGCGGTGACCATGGTCGCCGCGTGGATCAGGGCGGACACCGGGGTCGGGCCGGCCATGGCGTCGGGCAGCCAGGCCTGGAGCGGGAACTGGCCCGACTTGCCGCAGGCGCCGAGGAGCAGCAGCAGCGTGATCGCGAGGACCTCCGCGGAGGAGAACTCGCCGACGCGGCTGAAGACCTCGGTGTACTGCGTGGTCCCGAGCTTGTTGAACATCAGGAAGATCGCGATGGCGAGGCCCAGGTCACCGACGCGGTTCATCAGGAAGGCCTTCTTGGCCGCCGACGCCGCTTCCGGCTTGTACTGGTACCAGCCGATCAGCAGGTAGGAGGCGAGACCGACGCCCTCCCAGCCGAAGTACAGGGTCACGAAACCGTTGCCCAGCACCAGCAGGAGCATCGCCGAGACGAAGAGGTTGAGGTAGGCGAAGAACTTGCGCCTGCCCTCCTCGTGCGCCATGTAGCCGATCGAGTAGATGTGGATCAGCGAGCCCACACCGGTGATCAGCAGCACGAACGTGAGCGACAGCGGGTCGAGCCGCAGTCCGAACTCGACGGTCAGCGCGTTGACGTCGATCCAGTCCCACAGGTGCAGGTTCTGCACCCGCTCCTCGGGGTTCGAGATGCCGACCGTCGAGAAGAAGAGCGCGAGGGCGTACGCGAACGACGCGACCAGCGTCGCGCTGCCGAGCAGATGACCCCACTTGTCAGCGCGCTTGCCGCTGACCAACAGCACCGCCGCACCGAACGCGGGCAGCGCCAACAACAGCCAGGCGAAGCTCGCGACCCCGCTGGCGACAACAGGTTCCGTCACCGGTGACCCCTCAGTACTTCAGCAGGTTCGAGTCGTCGACCGAGGCCGAGCGACGCGTCCGGAAGATGGACATGATGATCGCGAGGCCGACGACGACCTCCGCCGCGGCGACGACCATCACGAAGAACGCCATCACCTGACCGTCGAGCGAGCCGTTGATCCGCGCGAACGTCACGAGGCTCAGGTTGACCGCGTTGAGCATGAGCTCGACGCACATGAAGACCACGATGGCGTTGCGGCGCACCAGCACGCCGACGGCGCCGATGCTGAACAGCAGTGCCGACAGCAGCAGGTAGTACGTGGGAGTCACGACTCACTTCCCTTGAGCGCGTGCGAGTCAGGCTGGTGCCCGGTGCCCGCGACGCCGGAGACGTCGTCGGACAGCACGGACCTGTCGGTCGCCTCGATGACGTCGAACAGCGACTCCTCCGCCACGGTGCCGTCGGGCAGCAGCGCGGGGGTGGCCACCGAGTTCGCGGTGGCGAAGACACCGGGGCCGGGGATGGACCCGACCCGCTTGCCGTCCTGGAAGCGCTCCTCGACGAGCTCCTTCTGGGTCTTCTTGGCGGGCTTGCCGTCCCTGCCGACGAAGGCCAGGATCATCGCGCCGAGCGCGGCGGTGATCAGCAGTGCCGAGGTGAGCTCGAACGCGAACAGGTAGTCCGTGAAGAGCTTCTGGCCGATGTTGCCGACGTTGCCGCCGTTGGTGGTGTTCGCCTCCGCGAGGCCGGCGGGCTCCACCGAGGTGAGCGCGCGGGCGACGGAGCCGACCATCAGCACGGCGAAGCCGATGCCGAGCAGCGCGGCCGCGAGCCGTTGCCCGCGGATCACCTCGACGACCGAGTCCGAGCTGTCCCTGCCGACCATCATCAGCACGAACAGGAACAGCATCATGATCGCGCCGGTGTAGACGATGATCTGCACGAAGCCGAGGAACGGCGCCTGCTGGATCATGTACAGCACGCCGAGGCTGAGCATCGTGACGACGAGCCACAGCGCGGAGTGCACGGCGTTGCGCGCGAACAGCATGCCGAGCGCGCCGGCCAGCGCGAGCGGGCCGAGGACCCAGAACGCGACTGCCTCGCCGGTGGTGACGGTGTCGACCACCTTCGTCACGGGTTCCGGCTGCTGCATCAGGAAGGTCAGGACGCTCACTTCTGAGCCCCCTGGTCCTCCGCCGCCGCGACGGCGAGCCGCGGGCCGTTGACGTAGTAGTCCTGCTCGTTGTCGCCGAGCCGCATCGGGTGCGGCGGCTGCTCCATGCCGGGCAGCAGCGGGGCGAGCAGGTCCTCCTTCGTGAAGATCAGGTCCTGGCGGTTGTCGTCGGCGAGCTCGTACTCGTTCGTCATCGTGAGCGACCGGGTCGGGCACGCCTCGATGCACAGGCCGCAGCCGATGCAGCGCAGGTAGTTGATCTGGTAGTCGGCGCCGTAGCGCTCACCGGGGGAGAAACGCGCTTCCTCGGTGTTGTCGCCACCCTCGACGAAGATCGCGTCCGCGGGGCAGGCCCACGCGCACAGCTCGCAGCCGACGCACTTCTCCAGCCCGTCCGGGTGCCGGTTCAGCTGGTGACGGCCGTGGAACCGCGGCGCGGTCACCTTCTTGACCTCGGGGTACTCCTCCGTCACCACCTTCTTGAACATGGTGCCGAAGGTGACGCCGAAGCCTTTCAGGGACTCGAACATCCCTACTCAGCCTCCTTACCGGTGGTGACGGCTGCCGTCTCCTTGGGGAGGGTGGCGACCTTGACCTTGCGCTTGGGCGCTGACTTGGGGACGACGAGGTCGAGCGGCGGCACGGGGAAGCCGGAACCCGCGAGCGGAACGCCCTTGGTGTCCTGGACCTTCTTGTCCGGCAGCAGGAACGAGACCAGCAGCACGAGACCGACGACCACGCCGAGCGCGATGAGCCGCTGCGCCGTGGAGAGCTGCTGGATGGCGCCGGTGCGGATGACCGCGACGGCCATGATCCAGACGAGGCTGGTCGGGACCAGCACCTTCCAGCCCAGCTTCATGAACTGGTCGTAGCGCGTGCGGGGAAGCGTGCCGCGCAGCCAGATGAAGATGAACAGGAAGCCCAGCGTCTTGACGATGAACCAGAGCAGGCCCCACCAGCCGGTGTTCATGAACTCGCCGCTCCACGGTGCGTGGTAGCCGCCGAGGAAGAGCGTGGTCGCGAGCGCCGAGACGGTCACCATGTTCACGTACTCGGCGAGGAAGAACAGCGCGAACTTCAGCGAGCTGTACTCCGTGTGGAAACCACCGACGAGCTCCGACTCGGCCTCGGGGAGGTCGAACGGCGCGCGGTTGGTCTCGCCGACCATCGACACGACGTAGATGACGAAGCTGGGGAACAGCAGGAGGCCGAACCAGCCGGGGAACACCCCGAGCACGGTCGAGGCCTGCGCGTTCACGATGTCACCCGTCGACATCGAGCCGGTGAACATGATCACCGCGACGATCGACAGGCCCATCGCGATCTCGTAGGAGATCACCTGCGCGGCCGACCGCAGCGCGGCGAGCAGCGGGTACGGCGAACCGGAGGACCAGCCCGCCAGCACGATGCCGTAGACGCCGATCGAGGAGCAGGCCAGCACCACCAGGACGCCGACCGGGAGGTCGACGAGCTGCAGCGCGGTCTGCTGCCCGAACAGGTTGACCTCACCCGCGAGCGGGATCACCGAGAACGCGAGGAACGCGGGGATGCAGGAGATCACCGGGGCCAGGAAGAAGACCCACTTGTCCGCGAGGACCGGGCGGATGTCCTCCTTGAACGCGAGCTTCAGACCGTCCGCGAGCGACTGCAGCCAGCCGTTCGGGCCCACGCGGTTGGGGCCGGGACGCTGCTGCATGCGCGCGACGACCTTGCGCTCCCAGTTGATCATGAACAGGGTCATGACCACGAGGAAGGCGAAGATCCCGACGACCTTGACCAGGACCAGCCAGACCGGGTCGTCGGCGAGGAGCTTGGCGGTCTCGCCGTTCTCCGCCGCGAAGACGTGCTGGATCATTGCTTCACCTCAGAGGACGATCCGCCGCTGACGGAGACGATCGAGCCGTGGCCCGCGCCGAGCGTGGCCCGGACGGTCACGTCACCCGAGTTGGTGGGCAGCCAGATGACGCCCTCGGGCAGGTCGTCGGTCTCGACCGGGAGCGTGATCGCGCCGCGCTCCGTGGAGACCGTCACCCAGCCGCCGGTCTCCAGGCCGAACTGCGCCGCCGTGGTCTCCGCGATCTTCGCGACGACCGGGCGCGCGGTGCCGGCCAGGTGCGGCTCGTCGACCTGCAGCGAGCCGTTGCCGATCAGGCGGTGCCAGGTGGCGAGCACGGCCTTGCCCGGTCCGGCCGGGGACTGCAGCGGCGCGGCGACGTTGAGCGAGGAACCGGTGACGGCGCCCTCGCCGAGGCGGGCCAGGTCGGCGGCCGAGGCGGCGGGCGTCTGCGTGAACAGGTCCGCGTCCATCTCCACCGCGAGGGTGTCGAGCACGCGGCAGTCCGGCAGCGCGCCGGTGCCTTCGAGCGTCAGACCGAACTCGCGGCGGCGGCCCTCCCAGTTGAGGAAGCTGCCGGCCTTCTCGACCGCGGGGGCGATCGGGAGCACGACGTCGGCGTACGCGGTGACCGCGCTCGGCCGCAGCTCCAGGCTCACGATGAAACCGGCCCCGGCCAGCGCCTTCTCCGCGAGCCGCGGGTCGGGCAGGTCGAACGGGTCGACGCCGCCGACCACCAGGCCGGACAGCTGACCGGCGGCGGCGGCTTCGAGGATGCCCGTGGTGTCGCGGCCGGGCGTCGCGGGCAGCGAGCCCTCCTCGACGCCCCAGGTGCGCTCGACCTCGGTGCGCGCCGCGGCGTTCGCGACGTGACGGCCACCGGGCAGCAGGTTCGGGACGGCACCGACGGCGAGCGCACCGCGCTCACCGGCACGGCGGGGAATCCACGCGACCTTGGCGCCGGTGCGCTCCGCGAGCCTCGCGACCGCGGTGAACGCTCCGGGGATCACGGCGGCGCGTTCGCCGACCAGGATCACCGCGCCGGGCTTGGACAGCAGCTCGACGACGTCGGAGGCGTGCTCCGGCAGCGCGTTGATGGCGTTCGCCTCGGCACCGGGCACGCAGGCGAGCAGCGTGCCGAAGGTCTTCTCGACGGCCGGGGTCGTGAACTGGCCGAGGTGGAAGACCTTCGTGGTGCCCTTGCGGGCGGCCTTGCGCAGCCGCAGGAAGACGATCGGCGCCTCCTCCTCGGGCTCGAACGCGACCAGCAGCGCGGCCGGTGCGGACTCGATGCCCTGGAACGTGACGCCGTTGTCCGGGTTGGTGAACACCGTGGTGCCGGACAGGAACTCCAGCTCCTCGGCCGAGTGCGGCCGGGCGCGGAAGTCGATGTCGTTGGTGCGCAACGCGATCCGGGCGAACTTCGAGTACGCGTAGGCGTCCTCGACGGTCAGCCGGCCACCGGGCAGCACGCCGACGCCGTTCGCCTCGCGCGCCGCCGTCAGACCGGCCGCCGCGACCTGCAGGGCCTCGGTCCACGACGACTCGCGCAGCTCACCGCTCTCCGCGTCCCGCACCAGGGGCCGCCTGAAGCGGTCGCCGGTGGTGGCGTAGCGGAAGGCGAACCGGCCCTTGTCGCAGATCCACTCCTCGTTGACCTGCGGGTCGTCGCCGGCGAGCTTGCGCTGCACCTTGCCGCGCCGCCAGTCGGTGCGCTCGGCACAACCGGAGGAGCAGTGCTCGCAGACGCTCGGCGTCGACACGAGGTCGAACGGGCGGGCGCGGAACCGGTAGGCGGCGCTGGTGAGGGCGCCGACCGGGCAGATCTGGATGGTGTTGCCGGAGAAGTAGCTCTGGAACGGCTTCTCCGCCGCCACACCGATCTGCTGCTGCGCGCCGCGCTCGAGGAGCTCGATGAACGGGTCGCCGGCGATCTGCGCGGAGAACCGGGTGCAGCGCTGGCAGAGCACGCAGCGTTCGCGGTCGAGCAGCACCTGCGTGGAGATGTTGATCGGCTTCGGGAACGTCCGCTTGTGCTCGTGGAAGCGGGAGTCGCTGCGGCCGTGGGCGAGCGCCTGGTTCTGCAGCGGGCACTCACCGCCCTTGTCGCAGATCGGGCAGTCCAGCGGGTGGTTGATGAGCAGCAGCTCCATCACACCCTGCTGGGCCTTGTCCGCGACCGGCGAGGTCAGCTGGGTCTTCACGACCATGCCGTCCGCGACCGTCATCGTGCAGGAGGCCTGCGGCTTCGGCATCGGCCGGCCGCCCATCTCGACCTCGACGAGGCACTGGCGGCAGGCGCCAGCGGGCTCCAGCAGCGGGTGGTCGCAGAAGCGCGGGATGACCGTGCCGAGGCGCTCAGCCGTGCGGATCAGCAGCTCACCCTTGGGCGCCACCACTTCGACGCCGTCGATGACGAGCTTGACGTGACCCTCCGGCACGACGACCTCGGAGGTCGTGCTCTTGTCAGGGGCGATGGTCATGCGTTCGCTCCAGCCAGGACCTTGGAGTTCTGGTCGCACAGGGCGAGGAACTCGTCCTTGAAGTACTTGATGCCGCTGGTGATCGGGCTGACGGCGCCGTCACCGAGCGCGCAGAACGAGCGGCCGAGGATGTTGTCGCAGACGTCGAGCAACGTGTCGATGTCGCTCGCCGTGCCGTTGCCCGCCACCATCCGCTGCAGGATCTGCACGAGCCAGTACGTGCCCTCGCGGCACGGCGTGCACTTGCCGCATGACTCGTGCTTGTAGAACTCCGTCCACTTCATGACGGCCCACGGCACGGACACGGTCTCGTTGAAGATCTGCAGGGCGGTGGTGCCCAGCATCGAGCCGGCCTCGGCGGCGCCCTCGAAGTCCAGCGGCACGTCGAGGTGCTCGGCGGTGAACAGCGGGGTGGACGAGCCACCCGGCGTCCAGAACTTCAGCGGGATGCCGTCCTTCATGCCGCCGGCCATGTCGAGCAGCTCGCGCAGCGTGGTGCCCATGGGCGCCTCGTACTGGCCGGGGTTCGTGACGTGACCGGACAGCGAGTAGATCTTCGGACCGGGCGACCGGTCGCGGCCCATCGTGCGGAACCAGTCGGCGCCACCGTTGACGATGAAGGGAACCGACGCGATCGTCTCGACGTTGTTCACCACGGTGGGCGACGCGTAGAGGCCCGAGGTCGCGGGGAACGGCGGCTTGAGCCGCGGCTGGCCGCGACGGCCCTCCAGCGAGTCGAGCAGCGCGGTCTCCTCGCCGCAGATGTACGCGCCGGCGCCGGCGTGCACGACGAGGTCGAGGTCGAACCCGCTGCCGAGGATGTCCTTGCCCAGGTAGCCCTTGGCGTACGCCTCGCGCACCGCCGCGTTGAGGCGGCGGATGCAGTGCAGGACCTCGCCGCGGACGTAGATCGCCGCGAAGTTCGCGCGGATCGCGTACGACGTGATGATCACGCCCTCGATCAGCGAGTGCGGGTCCGCCATCATCGTCGGGATGTCCTTGCAGGTGCCCGGCTCGCCCTCGTCGGCGTTGATGACGAGGTAGTGCGGCTTGCCGTCGCCCTGCGGGATGAAGCCCCACTTCATGCCGGTGGGGAACCCCGCGCCGCCGCGGCCGCGCAGTCCGGAGTCCTTGCACTGCTGGATGAGCTGGTCCGGGTGGGCCCCGAGCGCCTTCGGCAGCGCGGTGTAGCCACCGGTGCGCTCGTAGGTCTCCAGGGTCCAGGACCTGGGCTCGGTCCAGCGCTTGGTGAGAACGGGAGTCAGCGGGTCAACCATCTTGTGCCCCCTACTTCTTTTCCGGCAGGGCGGGGAACTCGGCGTTGTCCGGCACGGCCGGCGCGTCCCAGCCGCGTTCCTGGGCGATCTTGGCGCCGCGCAACGACTCCGGCGCCGCCGACGGGCCGTCGATGTCGGCGTCGCGACCCTCGAAGAACCCGGCGAGCTGGAGCTCGGCCTGCTTGAAGTCGGTGAGCGGGGCGCCGCGGGTGGGGTCGGGCTTCTCCCCCGCCTGCAGCGCCTGCACGAGTCCCAGCGCCTTCTCGGGCGTCTGGTTGTCGTAGAACTCGTAGTTGACCTGCAGCACCGGGCCGAGGTCGCACGCGGCGAGGCACTCGGCGTGCTCCAGGGTGATCGAGCCCGGCGTGCCCGGCTCGCCCGCGGTCTCCTCGTGGCCCACGCCCAGGTGGTCCTTGAGCTTCTTGTAGATGTCGTCGCCGCCGAGAGCCGCGCACAGCGTGTTGGTGCAGACGCTCACGAGGTGCTCACCGCACGGGCGGCGCTTGTACATCGTGTAGAACGTCGCGACCGCGCTGACCTCGGCCTCGGTCAGGTCGAGCTGCCCGGCGCAGAACCGGATGCCCTCCTGCGAGACGTACCCCTCCACCGACTGCACGAGGTGCAGCATCGGCAGCAGGGCGCTGCGGGCCTGCGGGTAGCGGGCGATGATCGCCTGCGCGCGGTCCGCGGTCGCCTGGTCGAAGACGACGTTCTCTGGAGCCTGGGTCATCGGTCACAACCACCCATCACCGGGTCGATCGAGGCGACGGACGCGATGACGTCGGCGACCATGCCGCCCTCGCACATCGCGGGCATCGACTGGAGGTTCACGAAGCTCGGTTCGCGCAGGTGCACGCGCATCGGCCGGGTGCCGCCGTCGGAGACGACGTGGTAGCCCAGCTCGCCGCGCGGCGACTCGACGGGCACGTACACCTGGCCCGGCGGGACCTTGAAGCCCTCGGTCACCAGCTTGAAGTGGTGGATGAGGGACTCCATGGACTGGCCCATGATCTTGCGGACGTGCTCGAGCGAGTTGCCCATGCCGTCGCTGCCGATCGTGAGCTGCGCGGGCCACGCGACCTTCGCGTCCTCGACCATCACCGGACCGGTCGGCAGGCTCTTCACGACCTGCTTGATGATCTTGAGCGACTGGTGGATCTCCTCGAGCCGCAGCAGGTACCGCGCGAAGCAGTCCGCCGCGTTCGAGGTCGGCACGTCGAAGGCGTAGTTCTCGTAGCCGCTGTACGGCTCGATCTTGCGCAGGTCCCAGGCGAGGCCGGCGGAGCGCAGGATCGGACCGGTGACGCCGAGCGCGAGACACGCGTCGACGGGCAGGTAGCCCACACCCGCGAGGCGGTTGCGCCAGATCGGCTGACCGGTGAGCAGCTTGTCGTAGTCCGGGAGCCGCTTCTCCATGATCTTGACGAACGACGTGATCTTCTCGACCGCGTCGTCCGGCAGGTCCTGCGCGAGGCCGCCGGGACGGATGAACGCGTGGTTCATCCGCAGGCCGGTGAGGTGCTCCAGCAGGTGCAGGACCTCTTCGCGCTCGCGGAAGCCCGCGGTCATGCCGGTGAGGGCGCCGAGCTCCATGCCGCCGGTGGCCAGCGCGACGAGGTGCGAGCTGATCCGGTTGAGCTCCATCAGCAGCACGCGGACGGCCTGCGCCTTGTCCGGGACCGTGATCCCGAGCAGCTTCTCGACGCTCATGCAGTACGCCGCTTCGTGGTGCAGCGGCGCCAGGTAGTCCGTGCGCGTGATGAAGGTGACGCCCTGGACCCAGTTGCGGTACTCGAGGTTCTTCTCGATGCCCGTGTGCAGGTACCCGATGACGCTGCGCGCGTGGGTGACCGTCTCGCCCTCGAGCTCCAGGACCAGGCGGAGCACGCCGTGGGTCGAGGGGTGCTGCGGGCCGAGGTTCATGACGATGCGCTCGTCCTGGACCGCGTCCGCGAGCACCTCGTCCCAGTCGCCGCCGGTCACCGTGTAGACGGTGCCCTCGGTGGTCCTGCGGGAGTCCGCGACCTCCGCGCTGCCGGTGCTGGTGCGGGTGTCGACGTCGTCCGTGCTGTCACTGCCGGTCGAGCTGGTGTTCGTCCCGGTGGTGACGTCGGAAAGCCGCTCGGTCATGAGTACGACCGCCTCTGGTCCGGCGGAGGAATCTCCGCGCCCTTGTACTCGACCGGAATGCCGCCCAGCGGGTAGTCCTTGCGCTGCGGGTGGCCGTCCCAGTCGTCCGGCATGAGGATGCGGGTCAGTCCGGGGTGACCGTCGTAGATGATCCCGAACATGTCCCAGGTCTCGCGCTCCTGCCAGTCCGCCGTCGGGTAGACCTCGACGAGGCTCGGCACGTGCGGGTGCTCGACGTCGACGGCGACCTCCAGCCGCACGCGGCGGCGGTACGTCATCGACGTGAGGTGGGTGACCGAGTGCAGGCGCTGCGGCACGTCGGCGCCGTAGTCCACACCGGACACCGAGCTGCAGAGCTCGAAGCGCAGCGACGGGGTGTCGCGGAAGATCCGCGCGACCTCCGTCAGCGTCTCCGGCCTGAGGTAGAAGGTGATCTCGCCGCGGTCGACCGTCACCTGCTGCACGGTGTCGGCGGGCAGGCCCTTCTCGCCGATCGCGGCGAACAGCTCGTCCGCCACCTCGTCGAACCAGCCGCCGAACGGGCGCTCGGACGGAGCGGCCACGTGGGCGGGCAGGCGCAGGCCGCCGAAGCCGGACGTGTCACCGGAGCCGGTGACGCCGAAGAGGCCCTGGCGTTCCTTGCCCGCGAGGATCGGGGCCTTGGCCTTCGCCTCGTCCCCGTTGGTCTTGTCGAGGTCCTCTCCCGCGCGGTTGACGCTGGAGTGCTCTCCCCCTGGCTCGGTCACTTCTTCCTCGCAAAGCGCTCGGACGACGGGATCAGGTCGGTGCGGTAGCCCGAGTCGGCGAGCGCCTTGGCGCGCACGGCGCCGAGCGGCTCGTCCATGATCTTGGCGTGGATCTTGAGGATCGCGTCCATCAGCATCTCCGGCCGCGGCGGGCAGCCCGGCAGGTACATGTCGACGGGGACGACGTGGTCGACGCCCTGCACCACCGCGTAGTTGTTGAACATGCCGCCACTGCTGGCGCACACGCCCATGGCCAGCACCCAGCGCGGCTCGGGCATCTGGTCGTAGATCTGCCGCAGCACCGGCGCCATCTTGTTGGTGACGCGGCCGGCCACGATCATCAGGTCCGCCTGGCGCGGTGAGGCCCGGAAGACCTCCATGCCGAAGCGGGCCAGGTCGTACCGCGGCGCACCTGTCGTCATCATCTCGATGGCGCAGCAGGCCAGGCCGAAGGTGGCAGGCCACAGCGAGGACTTGCGGGTCCAGTTGACCAGCTTCTCGACACTGACCAGCAGGACGCCGTTCGGGAGCTTCTCCTCGAGACCCATGACTTCCTCAGTTCCAGTCGAGGCCGCCGCGACGCCACACGTAGACGTACGCGAAGCCGACCGTGGCGACGAACAGGACGATCTCCACCAGCCCGAACAGGCCGAGCTTGTCGGCAGCCACGGCGAACGGGTAGAGGAACACCATTTCGATGTCGAACAAGATGAAGAGCATCGCCGTCAGGTAGTAGGCGACGGGCATGCGCCCACCACCCACGACCGGCTGCGGGCTCGGCTCGATGCCGCACTCGTAGGCGTCGAGCTTCGCCTTGTTGTAGCGGCGGGGTCCGATGTAGGGCGCTGCGGTCACCGAGAACAGTGCGAACGCCCCGGCTAGCGCGAACATCAATACGAGGGGGAGGTAAGGGTCAAGCACGCTCCGTCGTCCTTTCCTCGCGGTCGACCGCACCCTAAGGGTGTTGTTCTGCGACTCGTTTGTTAGGCGGACCTAACAAACGCTTGTGAAACAGTTCACAAGCTTGATCACACTGTTGTGAAGTGATTCACAAGGTCGCCCGCCAGTGTAGAACGCCTGTAAATGACCTGGATCACAGGGTCTGACCTGGGGCTTTAACATGGCGGACACAAACGAAACGGCACCGGCTCGTATTGAGCCGGTGCCGTCACCTATTCGGAGTAATTCAGGCGGTCGGAGCGAGCTTCGTGGCGGCCACGATCAGGCGGTCCATTGAGTCGCCGTCCTTGGGGTCGTAGAGGCCCGCCAGCAGCTTGAGCACGAGTTTCATCAGGCGCTTTCGCGGCATTCCGTACTTCGTTGCGGTCCGCATGATCGCCGGGTTGCCGATGAGCTTCGAGAAGACGTTGCCCAACCGGTAGTAACTGCCGAGCGCCTCCTCGATCCGCACGGGGTAGCCGTGCAGCGCCCGTTCACGGTTGACGCCGGTCCGCGCGAGGGCCTGGACGATCGACTCGGACGCGATCTTGGCCGACTCCATGGCGTAGCCGATGCCCTCGCCGTTGAAGGGGTTGACCATGCCGCCGGCGTCGCCGACGAGCACGAGGCCAGCCCGGTAGTGCGGCTTGCGGTTGAGGCCCATGGGCAGCGCGGCGCCGCCGATGCGACTGGTCGCGTTCTCCTCGCGGAAGCCCCACTCCTCCGGGGTGCCGTCGAGCCACGATCGCAGGAGCTGGCGGTAGTCCGTGGTGCCGTAGGCCTTCGACGTGCTGAGGATGCCCAGGCCCACGTTCACGCTGCCGTCGCCCATGCCGAAGATCCAGCCGTAACCGGGCAGCAGCTGCCCGTCCGGCGCCCACAGCTCGAGGTGCGACTCGAGGTAGTCGTCCTTGGTGCGCGGACTGTTGTAGTAGCGGCGCACCGCCACGCCCATGGGCTTGGCGTCGTCCTTCTGCAGGCCGACGCTCAGCGCCAGGCGAGCGGACACGCCGTCGCAGCCGACGACGATCGGTGCCCGGTAGGTGACCGGGTTGCGCTCCGGTCCCTGCTTGGCCTCGACGCCGACCACGCGGCCGTTCTCGATGATGGCCTTGGTGACCGTCGTGTGCTCGTGCATGCGCGCACCGGCCGCCTTCGCGGCGTTGGCGAGCATCTCGTCGAAGTCCATGCGCGGACGCACGACGCCGTAGTTCGGGAACGTGGCCAGGTCAGGCCAGTCGAGCTCCATCGTGACGCCGCCGCCGACGACCCTGAGGCCCTTGTTGTGCAGCCAGCCGTTGGACTCGCGGGTGTCGATGCCCAGGTCGATCAGCTGCTTGACGCCCCGCGGGGTGAGTCCGTCGCCGCAGACCTTCTCCCTGGGGAAGGTGCTCTTCTCCAGCAGCAGGACGTCGAGGCCAGCCCTGGCCAGGTAGGTCGCCGCGGTCGAGCCCGCCGGTCCCGCACCCACGACGATGACGTCGGCGTCCTCGTTGATCCCGCGCCTGCTCATCCAGACTCCCTAACGTGTACCGGTCACAGCTCACAGCTCTGTTCGCGACTCTAACCGGCGTTCGCTGAGGGTTCCGGGGACGGTTCGGGGACCAGGGCAGGTCGGGTCCGGTCGCGGTTACGGGCCGGGTGGGGTTCCGGCGTGGTTGCGTTGCGTTGGGCCGTGCCTGTTCCAGCGTGGGCGTGCACCCCCGGACGAAAGAGCGGGGTTCATCGCCGCTGCGCGACGATCCGCGATTGGGGCTTGATTTCGGGGCCCTTGCGAGGCGCTGAGTCGGGCGGAAAAGGGCGGATGCTTCGCACCCGCCCGAGCCACGAGTGGTAGCACCTCGCACCCGAAGTCAAGCCCCAATCGCCAAACCACGGGTGGGTTCACCGGCTCTAATCGGCGTAAGGAAAAGACGGCTCGCCTTCGGCATCGCTCGATCGGTGCCGGCCTGCCTGGTCAGGCGCTTGGTTCGGTGCCTCCGCGCGTGTCGGCTGCCTTGGGCTTCGGCTTGGTCGCGCGGTGCAGCGCCACCATCCCGCCGGTCAGGTTGAACCACGCCACGTCCTCCCAGCCCGCCTTCGAGATCAGCTCGGCGAGGGAGCGCTGGTCCGGCCAGGAGGCCATCGACTCGGCCAGGTAGGAGTAGGCCACCGGGTTCGAGGAGACGAAGCGGGCGATGAACGGGAGGAGTTTGAGCAGGTAGCGCATGTAGACGAAGCGGAACGGCTTGAAGACCGGCGTGGAGACCTCGCAGATCACCATGCGGCCGCCCGGTTTGACGACGCGCGCCATCTCGCGGAGGGCCACGACGGTGTCGTTGAAGTTGCGGATGCCGAAGGACACCGTGACGGCGTCGAAGGAGTCGTCCCGGAAGGGGAGGCGGAGGGCGTCCGCGGCCACCTTCGGGACCGGGCGGTGGGCTCCCGAGGCGAGCATGCCCACGGAGAAGTCCGCTGCCACGCACCAGGCGCCCGACTCGGCGTACTCCACGGTCGAGACGGCGGTGCCGGCGGCGAGGTCGAGGACCTTCTCGCCGGGGCGCGCGTCGAGCACGCGCCTGCTCCACTCCCGCCAGCGGCGGTCGAAGCCCAGCGTCATGACCGAGTTCGTGCGGTCGTAGCCCTTGGCCACGCCGTCGAACATCTCGGCGACCTCGCGGGGGTTCTTGTCCAAGCCGGCTCGCGACATGCCTAGAGACTAAGTCAGGTCCGCCGCGATCATCGTCAGGGCACCTTCAGGGCGGTGAGCATGCCGTCGACGGCCGCGTGCCACGGGTACTCCTCCGCGCGTGCCCTCGCCGCCTCCCGCGAACCCGACGCGAGGAGGTGCCGAGCCGCGGAGGCGAAGGCCGGGGCGTCGTCGGAGACGGCCGCGCCGCAGGACGGCTGGACGATCTCCTTCAGCGCGCTGCTCCTGCTGACGACCACGGGCGTGCCGCTCGCCAGTGCCTCCAGGGCGGCCAGCCCGAACGTCTCGTGCGGGCCCGGTGCCAGGGAGAGGTCGGCCGAGGCGAGTAGGGAGGCGACGTCCGAACGGGACCTCACGAAGCCCAGGAACGTCACCGGCAGGCCCGCCGCGCGCTTCTCCAGCGCGGCGCGGCGGGGGCCGTCGCCCGCGATCACCAGGCGTGCGGAGTGGCCCTGCTCGTGCAAGGCGGCCAGGGTGTCGACGGAGCGTTCCACGTGCTTCTCCGGCGAGAGCCGTCCACAGTGGATCAGCAGGTTCTCCCTGCCGCCCAACAGGTCCCTGCGCAGGTCCACCGAGTGGCGGGCCGGGGTGAACGTGGCGAGGTCGACGCCGAGCGGCACCTGCGTGACGTTCCGGGCGCCGATGCGGTCGAACTCCTCGCGGGCGAACGCCGTCGTGCACACGACCGTGTCGTAGGAGGCGGCCATGCGGCGGTTCGCCCAGTCGGCACCGCGTTCGGCGGGGCGTTCGGGCAGCACGAACCGGAGCAGGCGGTCGAGGCGTTCGTGCGAGATGACGACGTTGGGGATGCCGCGCTCGCTCGCCCACGCGCCCATGCCGCGCAGCGTGAGCCGGTCGGAGACCTCCAGCCGGTCCGGCCTGAGGGTCTCCATCAGCGACTTGACCCGCCACGGGTCCACGACGCGGTAGCCGCCGGTGTACGGGACCTTCACCGCGGGCAGCGTGACGCGGCGGACGCCGCCGGGCAGCACCTCGTCCGCGTGGCGGTCGCCGGGGACCACCAGGACGACCTCGTGACCGGTCTGGACGTAGCCGGTGCCGAGGTGGTGCAGGGCCGTGCGGAGGCCGCCCGACTTCGGTCCGTAGAAGTTGGCCAGCTGGACGATCCTCAAGCTGCCGCCCGGTGGGTGAGTCCGGTCACGGCGGCGTAGTGCCCCATCAGCTCGTCGCAGACCGCCGGCCAGGTGCGGGAGAGCACCGACCTGCGGGCGGCGAGCCCGAACCGCCTGCGGCGCAGCGGGTCGCGGAGCAGGTCGACGTACTGCGCGACGTCCTCCTCGAACAGGTACCCGGTCCTGCCGTGCGCGACCAGGTCGCGCGGGCCGCCGGCGTTCGGCGCGAGCACCGGCAGGCCGGTCGCGAGCGCCTCCTGGACGGCCTGGCAGAACGTCTCGTGCGGGCCGGTGTGGAGGAAGACGTCGAGCGACGCGTAGGCCTCCGCGAGCGCCTGGCCGGTGCGGAAGCCGAGGAACTCGGCGTTCGG
Source organism: Lentzea sp. (assembly GCF_036380075.1). Lineage (NCBI taxonomy): Bacteria > Bacillati > Actinomycetota > Actinomycetes > Pseudonocardiales > Pseudonocardiaceae > Lentzea > Lentzea sp. Next base: position 21,034 of record NZ_DASVFL010000034.1, read on the forward strand.
CAGGTCGCGTTCCAGCTGCTCGCGGTCGGGGCCGTCGCCGACGACCCGCAGCCGCACGCCGGGCAGGTCGTGGACCTCCTTGAGGCGGTGGACCTGCTTCTCCGGCGCGAGGCGGCCGACGTAGCCGATGGTGAGCTGGTCGTTCTGCTTGGCCCGCGGCCGGAACAGGTCGATGTCGACGCCGCGGCCCCACCGGTGCACGCGTGGCACCCCGTGCCGCTCCAGCGCCTCGACGGCCGAGCTGGACGGCGCCAGCGTGCGGTCGGCGAGCGTGTGCAGGCGTTTCGTCCAGCGCCACGCGGCCCGTTTGGTCAGGCCCAGGCCGTAGTTGCCGGCGAACCCGGCGACGTCGGTCTGGTAGACGGCGACGGTCGGCACGTCGAGCCGGCGCGCGGCTCTGAGCCCGTACGCGCCGAGCACGAACGGCGACGCGAGGTGCACGACGTCGGGCTGGAACTCGGCCAGCGCGTGGTGCACTCTCGGGCTCGGCACGCCGATCGGCAGGCTGGTCACCATGGGCACGTCGACGGCGGAGACCCTGACGACGGGCGTGCCGTGGTGTTCTTCCGCGCCGGCACCGGGCGCGACCACCAGAGCCTGGTGGCCGTTGCGCCGCAGGTGTTCCAGCACGCGGAGAACGGAGTTGGTCACCCCGTTCACCTGGGGCAGGAAGCTCTCGGTCACGATCGCTACGCGCACAGACCACACCTTGTAGTGCGCGTGTGAAGTCCGAATGACACGCAATTTGACGTGGTCAGAACACCTCACGTCGTGGCCAGGTGATCGTCGGTTCGTCATCTTCGCTTCGGTTTCCGGACACACAACGCGGTGAAACTAGGCCAGCATGACCGTCTTGTCGTCCCGTCCCGCGCACCCAGTCGACCCCGGACTGGTCTCGATAGCGCTGGAAGTGGCCGGTCGCCTCGCGAACGACGCCTCGGACGTCATCATGGCCACCGCCGGCCGCGGCGTACGTCCCGACTCCGACGAGTCGCCGTTCGACTGGGTCACCGACACCGACCGCACCCTCGAGCGCCACACCCGCCGCGTGCTCACCGCCGAGTTCCCGGCCATCCCCGTGTTCTGCGAGAACTCCGACGTCCCCGAGACGTCCGGCTCCGAGTTCCGCTGGGTCGTCGACCCGGTGGACGGCACGGCGAACTACACCGCGGGCATGCCGTGGTGCGCCTACAGCCTCGCCCTGGTGGACCGCTGGGGCCCGGTCGTGGGCGTCGTGGCCGACCCGTACCGCTCGCAGATCTACGCCGCCGCCCGAGGCCGTGGCATGCGCGCGAACGGCACGCCCGTACGTCTGACCGAACGCCAAGGCGACTCTCTGGTCGTGTGCACCGAGATGACCCGCACGGGCCCGTGGCCGGGCATGGGTGAGTTCATCTCCACGGCAGCGATAGCAGGCACGGGCGTGCGCGTCCTCGGCTCGAAATGCCTGGCCGTCGCACAAGTGGCGTTGGGCCACGTGGCCGCCGCCGTGCTGCACGGCTACCACGAGTGGGACGTGGCCGGTGCCGTGTCGCTGGCCGTGGAGTCGGGTGCGGTCGTGCTCGACAGACGCGGCGAGGGGGCCCAACTACCCGTGGACGGTCTCCTGGTCGCCGCTCCGGACGCGGCCGACGAGGTGCTGAGCTGGTGGCAGTCCGCGCTTCAGGTGGACAGCTGAGGCAGCTGCTTCTCCAGCACCTCGAGGTGCGTGCGCGCCTCGTCGAGCTCGGGGTGGTCGAACATCTGCAACGCGACCCGCCCGACCTCGTTCTCGAACTGGTGGAAGTCGTGCGTGGCCTTGAGCAGCCGCTGGTAGACGGGGTGCTGCCGGTCGACGGCACCGAGCGCCCTGCCCAGCTGCGCGATGCCGCGCACGTCGTCGAGCTCCCCGGCGAGCTGCCCGCTGATCCGCTCCAGCCACTCCTTGGCGGGCGAGTTCGGCACCGTCTGGACGGCGGCGGCGACCCTCCTGGTGGACGCGGCGCACCGTTCGACCAGGTCGGACCACATGTCGTAGGGCTGCTGCGGGTGCGGCGGCACGAAGACCGGGGGTTGCTGCCTCGGGCGCTGCACGGAGCGGCGGATGAAGCCGACGCCCGTGCCGACCACGGCTCCGGGGACGCCGCCGAACGCCAGGGCGAACAGCATGATGGCGACGATCGTGGCGAGCACCGACACCGGCTTGTCGCTCGGGGTGCTCGCGTCGATGATCGTGATGAGGGTGCCCATCAGCAGGGTGCCGGCTGCGGCACCCCAGAGCGCTGAACGGACGACGATCCCCACGGAATCGATCGTGCCACGTTCGAGGCGGGTTCGTCTGTCCATCTGAGATCTCGGTTTCAGGTCAGCCCTGCTACCTCCCGTCTGCTGTTTCCAGCAGGGACCGGAAGTGGACCCGTTTCGCCCGCCGGCCGACGGGTTGCCGGTGCTCAGCGCTGTCCAGGGGTTTCCCACCGACGTCACTTCGACGAGGAGCTCCGCGGCTCGGCGGCGCGAGATCCCGAGTTCGACCCCACCTGCGATCGCTCTCGATGTTGAGGCGGACTCGCCGCTGCCCCTGCTTCACGAGCCCTCGTATCACGAATTGCTATGTTCTCGTAGCCGGCTCCAATAGGAGCCGGAAGTGGACCCGGTTCACCGTCCGGACGGTCGGTTGCCGGGTTTCGCGCTTTCCGGGGCCCTGGCGCGGGTCAGGCGTCGAAGTCGACCGTCACGCGGTCGCTGGTCGGCAGCGCCTGGCAGGTGAGCACGAACCCCGCCGCCACCTCCGACTCGTCGAGCGCGTAGTTGCGCCGCATCTCGACGCTGCCGTCGGTCACCAGCGCCCGGCACGTGCCGCACACCCCGCCCTTGCACGCGAACGGCAGGTCGGCGCGCACCCGCTGGGCCGCGTCCAGGATCGGTTCGTCGGCCGGGAGGGGCAGGGTGGTCGACTTGCCGTCCAGCACCACGGTCACGAAAGCTGCGGCGTCCACCACGGCCTCCGCACGGCGCGGTGGGGGCGGCGGGGCGTCGACGTAGAAGAGCTCGTGGTGCACGCGGTCTGGAGCAACGCCTCGGTCGCGGAGCACGGCCGTGGCGTCCTGGACCATGTCGTACGGGCCGCAGAGCCACCACTCGTCGATGGCGTCGAACGGCACGACGGAGCCGAATAGGGCCGTGAGCTTCGCGGCGGTCAGGCGGCCGGTGAACAGCTCCACGTCGCGCGGTTCGCGGGACAGGACGTGGATCAGCTGGAACGTCGCCGGGTAGCGGTCCTTCAGGTCGGCGAGCTCGTCGGCGAACATCACCGTGTTCGTGCTGCGGTTGCCGTAGAGCAGGGTCACGCGGGCGCCCGACGCCAGCACGGTGGCGGCGATGGACAGGGCCGGGGTGATGCCGGAGCCGGCGACGACCAGGCCGTGGTGGGTGCCCGTGCCGGACGGCGTGAACTTGCCCAGCGGCGGCAGGACCTCCACCACGTCGCCCACCGACAGCCGGTCGACCAGCCACGTCGAGAACTGGCCGCCGTCGACGCGGCGCACGCCGATGCGCGGGGCGGCGCCGGTGGGGGCGCAGATCGAGTACGAGCGGCGTTCGTCGCCCTGGCGCAGGGTCAGGTACTGACCGGCGGTGAAGGCGAACTCGTCCGCCAGGTCCGGCGGCACGTCGAACGTGACGGCCACGGCGTCGTCGCAGAGGCGGTCGACGTTCGCGACCGTCAGCTTGTGGAAGGCAGCGCGGCGAGCCACTCAGATCTCCTTGACGTGCTCGAACGGTTCGGAGCAGGCGTTGCAGCGGCGCAGCGCCTTGCAGGCCGTCGAGCCGAACCGGGAAATCTCGGTCGTGTTCGGCGAGCCGCACTGCGGGCAGGCGACCTGGCGCGACGGCGGGACGAGGTTCAGCGGGACCGGACCGGCGACCGTCGGGCCGATGCGCGCCGGCGGTGCGATGCCCGCGGCCGCCAGCTTCGAACGGCCCTCGGAGCTGATCCAGTCCGTGGTCCAGGCCGGGGAGAGCGACAGGCGCACCTCGACGGACGCGAACCCCGCCCCCAGCAATGAACGGCGCAGGTCGGCGCCCATCTCGTCGATCGCGGGGCAGCCGGAGTAGGTCGGGGTGATGGTGACGACCACGCGACCGTCCTCTTCGGACACCTCGCGCAGCACGCCGAGGTCGGCCAGCGTGAGGACCGGGAGCTCCGGGTCCCGCACGGCCGACGCGACCTCCAGCGCCGTCGTCACCAGACCGCCCCTGGCAGCGAGCGGTGCAGGTGCTGCATCTCGGCGAGCAGGTAGCCCATGGCCTCGGTGTGCACGCCGTCGCGACCCGCCATGCCCGCGACGCGCGCGGCCTTCGTGTCCGCCGGACGCGTGAGACCGGCGGCGGAGAGAACCGCTTCCAGCACACCGTCCACTTCGGACCGCAGCGAGGCGGGGTCCACGGCCACACCGGCCAGAGCGGTCTCGACGGGGTGCGTCGCGAACAGCTCGTCCACGAACGGCCACACGCGGTCCAGGCCCGCCTGCATGCGACGGTGCGACTCGTCGGTGCCGTCACCGAGGCGCACGGTCCACTGGGCGGCGTGGTCGCGGTGGTAGGCCAGCTCCTTCAGGCCCTTCTCCGCGATGGCGGCCAGCACCGGGTCCGCGGAGCCGCGCAGGCGCGAGAACAGGGCCAGGCGCCACGACGAGAAGACGAGCAGGCGCGCGATGGTCGTGCCGAAGTCGCCGCCGGGACCGGGGCCGCAGTCGATCTCGGCCAGGTGCACGTTGCGGAACTCGCGCTCGTCGCGCAGGTACGCCAGCGAGTCCTCGTCGCGTCCCAGCACCTCACCGGCGCGGGTGAGCAGCATCCGCGCCTGGCCGAGCAGGTCGAGCGCGATGTTGGCCAGCGCGATGTCCTCCTCCAGCTCCGGAGCGCGCGAGCACCACTCCGACAGCCGCTGCGAGAAGATCAGCGCGTCGTCGCCGAGCATCAGGCAGTACGCGGCCAGCGCCTCGCGGTCGACGCCCGCGGGGAACTCGCGGTCCACCCCGGACAGGGCCTCCGAGAAGCCCGTCCCGAACGCCCAGTGCGCGTCCTCGCCGCCCAGCAGCGACTCGTAAGCGTTGTCGAAACTCATAGGTGCGGCACGTCCTCGGGGATCGCGTAGAACGTCGGGTGCCGGTAGACCTTGTCGCCGGCCGGCGCGAAGAACGGGTCCTTCTCGTCCGGGGAGGAGGCCGTGATCTCCGTGGCGGGCACGACCCAGATCGACACGCCCTCGTTGCGGCGCGTGTAGACGTCACGGGCGTTGCGCAGCGCCATCTCGGCGTCCGGCGCGTGCAGCGACCCGACGTGCACGTGGTTCAGCCCGCGCTTGCCACGGACGAACACCTCCCACAGCGGCCAAGACGTGCTCACGCGGCACCTTCCTTCGCAACAGCGTTCTTGGCGGCGTGCGCCGCGGCCGCCTCACGGACCCACGAGCCGTCCTCGTGCGCCTTGCGGCGGTGGGCGATGCGCTGCTCGTTGCAGACGCCGCCGCCCTTCACGACCTGCCAGAACTCGTCCCAGTCCGGCGCACCGAAGTCGTACTGCCCGCGCTCGGAGTTGAACCTGAGCTCCGGGTCGGGGAACGTCACACCGAGCGCCTCGGCCTGCGGCACGCTCATGTTCACGAACTTCTGCCGCAGCTCGTCGTTGGTGTCGCGCTTGATCCGCCACGCCATGGACTGCTCGGTGTTCGTGGACTCCGCGTCCGGCGGGCCGAACATCATCAGCGCCGGCCACCACCAGCGGTTGACCGAGTCCTGCACCATGTCGCGTTGCTGCTGCGTGCCGCGCATCATCGTCATGAGCAGCTCGTAGCCCTGCCGCTGGTGGAAGGACTCCTCCTTGCAGATGCGGATCATGGCGCGCGCGTACGGCCCGTAGGACGTGCGGCACAGCGGCACCTGGTTGCAGATCGCGGCGCCGTCGACGAGCCAGCCGATGACACCGACGTCGGCGAACGTGAGCGTCGGGTAGTTGAAGATCGAGGAGTACTTCTGGCGGCCCTCGATGAGCTTGGTCGTCAGGTCCTCGCGGTCGGCACCGAGCGTCTCGGTCGCCGAGTACAGGTACAGCCCGTGGCCGGCCTCGTCCTGCACCTTCGCCAGCAGGATCGCCTTGCGGCGCAGCGAGGGCGCGCGGCTGATCCAGTTGCCCTCCGGCTGCATGCCGATGATCTCGGAGTGCGCGTGCTGGGCGATCTGCCGGATCAGTGTCTTGCGGTAGCCGTCGGGCATCCAGTCGCGCGGCTCGATGCGCGCTTCCGCCTGCACGGTGCGCTCGAAGCGAAGCTCCAGGTCATCCGCCATGACCTCGATGTTACACCTGAGTGCCGAATCTGCGTAGAACTGTCACAACGGCGGCGATGACGATCCAGACGGACACGAGGAAGGTTCCGACGGGCAACAGGCTCAGCGTCGCCGTCCGGCCAGCGACGCGCACCAGTTCGGGGTTCGTCTGGTCGTACTCGACCCTCACGTTGTCCCCCTCCGAAAGTCCGGACGGGTAGAGCACGCCTTGAGACGGGATGATCACGCGACCGTCCGGTGTGGCGTAGCGCACAACCGTCCTGTTGAAGGCGACGGAGTCGACCTGCGCGACCGCGTTCCCCAGGTGCTTCTCGATGGCCACGTCGTCGCGCCAGCAGGCGATGGGCAGCAGCACGCACACGAGCGTGACCACGCCCCCGACGACCAGCAATGCACGACAGACCGCACGACGGACGCGAACGCCGGGCCGCGGTTTGACAACTGCGTCCTCCACCACAACTGAGAAGTCTAGAGCCGGGCGGGTGCCGCGCTTTCAGGTCGAGGTCCATACAGTCGGAGCGTGACCTCTGCACCGACATCGCGAGCACGGCAGCGAATCCGCGTCCGGTCGAAGCGGGACACCGCCGGTGACCTGCTCGGACTGCTGCCGTCCCCGGAGCACGCGCTCGCCTGGGTGCGCGACGGGTCGGGCCTGGTCGGCTGGGGCGAGGCCGCCCGCCTGGAGGTCAGCGGCCCCGACCGCTTCGCGCAGGCCGACAAGTGGTGGCAGGAGTTCGTCTCGCACCTCGACGTGGACGACGAGCTGGGCGTGCCGGGCAGCGGTCCCGTGGCGTTCGTGTCGATGGCCTTCGCCGACTCGCCGGGCCACTCGGTGCTGATCGTGCCGGAGGTGGTCGTCGGCCGCCGCAACGGCGAGCAGTGGATCACCACGATCGGCGCCGCGGACCCGTCACCCTCCGTCGCACCTCTCTCGCGGCCGTCCACCGTCCGCTACGCCAACGGCCAGCTGCCGGTCACGCAGTACCGCGAGGCCGTGCGCTCGGCCGTCGCCAGGATGCGCTCCGGCGAGCTGGACAAGGTCGTCCTGGCGCACGACCTGGTGGCCGTGACGGACAAGCGGCTGGACCAGCGGTTCGTGCTGCAGGGTCTGGCCCGGCGTTATCCGGAGTGCTGGGCCTACGCCGTCGACGGACTGGTCGGCGCCACGCCTGAGCTGCTGCTGCGCCGCACGGGGTCGGTCGTGGACTCGCGGGTGCTGGCCGGGACCACCTGGCCGCACGACGGGGTCTCCGACGAGGAGCTCGCGGCGGCGTTGATGTCCTCCGAGAAGAACCTGGAGGAGCACGACTACGCGATCCGGTCGCTGGCGGACACGTTGCGCCCCTTCTGCTCGACGATGTCGGTCGAGGGACCGTCCGTCCTGCGGCTGCCCAACGTGTCGCACCTGTCGAGCGACGTAATCGGGACGCTGGAGTCGTCGGTGTCGTTGCTGCACCTCGGCTCTGCCGTGCACCCGACCGCCGCCGTGGGAGGAACGCCCCGGCTGGACGCGACGCGGCTGATCTCGCAGCTGGAGGGAATGGACCGCGGGCGTTATGCCGGGCCCGTCGGGTGGATCGACGGGAACGGTGACGGCGAGCTGGGAATCGCTTTGCGGTGTGCGCAGATCTCCGGGTCCACCGCGCGGTTGTTCGCCGGGTGCGGATTGGTGGCGGATTCCGATCCGGACATCGAGGTGCAGGAGGCGCACGCGAAGATGCGGCCTATGCGCGAGGCCCTCGAAGGGCTTTAGAAAAACCGGAGGGACCTCCCGTGGAAGGTCCCTCCGAATCAGAACGCGATCGTGTCAGCGGATCACTTGTGCGCGTCCAGCAACTGGTGCGTCAGCGCGATCTTGGCGCGCGACTTCGGCTCCGCCTTCACCGACACCGACTTCGCCGCCACGTCCGCGGAACGTCCGGGAGCCTGCGCCGGCTTGCCCTTCGTGAACAGCCACGTCTGGAACAGCTGGTCGAGCTGCTGCCCCGACACCCGCTCCGCCAGCGCGATGAACTGCTCGATCGTGCCGTCGGAGTACTTCTTCTCGGCGACCCAGGTGCGCAGGATCTCGAAGAACTTCTCGTCGCCCACGGCCACTCGCAGCGCGTGGACGGCGAGGGCGCCGCGGTCGTAGACGGCGCCGTCGAAGACGTTGGCGGCGCCGGGGTCGCCGGGCAGGACGTTCCAGAACTCGCTGTCGGCCGGGTACGAGTCGTAGGTGAAGTCCGCGTTCTCCTGGGCCGTGCCCTCACCGACGTGCTCGGACCAGAGGAACTCCGCGTAGGAGGCGAAGCCCTCGTTCAGCCAGATGTCGCGCCAGTGGTGCACGGACACGGCGTCGCCGAACCACTGGTGGCCCAGCTCGTGCGCGACGACGTAGGTGTTGGCGCCGCGGCGGAAGAAGGCCGTGTCGTAGTTCGGGCGGGTCTGGTTCTCGAGCGCGTAGCCCAGGTTCGGGGTGACGACGCCGCCCTGCGCCTCGAACGGGTACGGGCCGAAGTTGTCCGAGAGGAACTCGATGACCTCGGGCGTGCGCTCGACGCTGGCCTTCGCGGCGTCGGCGTTCTCGCCGAGGCGCTCGGAGTAGGCGTTGACGTACGGCTGGCCCGACGGGGTCGTGCCCTGGCGGAGCTCGAACTGGCCGATGGTCAGGAACGTCAGGTAGGTGGCCTGCGGCTTGGTGCTGCGCCAGTTCCAGCGGGTGTAGCCGTTGATCTGACGGGTCTGGCCGAGGAACGTGCCGTTCGAGATCGCCTCGACGCCGTTCGGGACGGCGACGTTGACGTCGAAGGTGGCCTTGTCGGTCGGGTGGTCGTTCGACGGGAACCACCAGGAGGCGATCTCCGGCTCGCCGATGGCGAGGGCGCCGTCGGCGGTCTTGGTCCACGCCGTGAAGCCGTTGCGGTCCTTCACGGTCGAGGGCGAGTCGGCGTAGGTGACGACGATCGTGAGGTCCTGGCCCTTGCGGACGCCGCCGCGGGGCGTGAGGGTCAGCTCGCCGCCGTCCGAGACGAAGGAGGCCGGCACGTTGTTGACGCGCACCGACTTCACCTTGAGCAGGAAGTCCAGGTTGAACTGGGTGAGGTCCTCGGTCGCCTTCGCGAGGATCGTCGTGGTGCCCGACAGCTGGTCGCCGTCCGGGTTGTAGTTGAGCCTGATGTCGTAGTGGGAGACGTCGTACCCGCCGTTGCCGTAGGTCGGGTAGTACGGGTCGCCGACGCCGGGAGCGCCGGGGGACGCCGCCAGCGCCGTCCCCGCGAAGAGCGTCATCGCGGCCGCGGACGCCACCGCGGCCGTCGCCTTGGATCTGATCGACATGCGGCGGACGCTATCCAGACGATCATGGGCGAGCCACCGACTTCCGTATGTTTCCTATCTGCTGAAAACGGTTGACACCGTCGACTTGAGACGTTCGTGCAAGGCGCGCAGTTCGTCACGTTTTGCCTGCACTTCCACCACCTGGAGGCCGCCGGGTGCCGCAAGTGCGCTACGCAGCTCCTCCTCGCCGTCCACAGTGGAGTGCGGAATTCGGTAGCCCGCGCACAAAGCGGTCAGATCAGTCCCGTGCGGAGTGCCGAAAATGCGTTCGAAACCGCGTTCGTACTTCGGAGCGCCCTGTTCCAGCAATGAGAAGATCCCACCGCCGTCGTCGTTGAGCACGACGATCGTGAGGTCCGGCCGGTGGTCGGCGAGCAGGCCGTTGCTGTCGTGCAGGAACGTCAGGTCGCCCATCAGCGCGTAGGCCGGTCCGCCGTGCTCGACCGCCAGCCCGATGGCCGTGGACACGCTCCCGTCGATGCCCGCGGCACCCCGGTTGGCGTGCACGGTGACGTCGGCACGGCGTTCGCCCGCGAAGTCGACGTCGCGGATCGGGTTGGACGAGCCGACGAACAGCAGCGAGCCCGCCGGCACCGCCCTGGTGAGGGTGCGGGCGACGTGCAGGCCGGTCGGCCACGGCTCGGCGTCGAGCAGGTCGTCGACGGCCTCGCTGACGTTCTTCACCGCGCTCTGCCACGCCTGCGACCACTCGCCGTCCACCTCCGCCGGCTCGGGCAGCCAGGTCGACGCGCGCGACGCGCTGAACGGCACGTCCGGCCAGAGCGCCTGCTCCCCCACGGCGTGCACGACCGGGGTGTCCCTGACCAGCGACTGCTGGCCCCTGGACAGCGTCACGCGCCCCACGACCAGCACGGCGTCGGGCCGCAGGTGCTCCGGCAGACCCGCGTTGAGCAGCAACGACCCGTGCCGCAGACCACCGGGCGCGGTCGGTTCGGCGATCACCGGCCAGCCCAGCTCCGCCGCCCCGGCCAGCCGCTCCGGGCGGTCGTCGCCGAGCAGCACCAGCGTGCGCGCGGGCAGGTCCGACGGCCGGGTCTCGACGGCGAACGTGCGGTCCGTGGCGGTCCACACGTCGCGGTCCGACGAGGGCCACGCGTCGTCGGAGGGCGTCAGCGGCGGCCGGAACGGCACGTTGACGTGCGACGGGCCGTGGGTGGCGATCGCCCGGCACACCAGCGAACGCGTGGTCGGCTCGTCGGCCCCCTCGGGCATGTGCAGCGTGGGGATGCCGAGCACGTCGTACTGGTCGATCGTCTGGCTCGCGCCGGTGCGGTAGAGGTCGACCGGCCGGTCGGCGGTCAGCGCGACCAACGGCACACCCGTGAGCTGCGCCTCGACCACGGCGGGGTGCAGGTTCACCACGGCGGTGCCGCTGGTGCAGGTGACGACGGCGGGCGTGCCCGTCTTCGCGAGGCCGAGCGCGAGGAATCCCGCACTGCGCTCGTCGATGCGCACGTGCACCGTGAGCAGGCCCTTCTGCTCGGCCTGGTGCAGTGCGAACGACAGCGGGGCGTTGCGGGAGCCGGGGCACAGCACGGCGTGGCGGACGCCGTTGCGGACCAGTTCGTCGACGATCAGCCTCGCCTGCGCGGTTGCCCCGTTCATGCGCCTAGAGTCTCAGACCGTGGCAGACCAGGAGCTCTTCGACCCGTCGCTGTGGAAGCCGATTGAGGGCTTCGACTTCACCGACATCACCTACCACCGCGCGCTCGACCAGGGCACGGTCCGCATCGCGTTCAACCGGCCCGAGGTGCGCAACGCGTTCCGGCCGCACACGGTGGACGAGCTGTACCGGGCGCTCGACCACGCGCGGATGTCGTCGGACGTCGGGTGCGTGCTGCTCACGGGCAACGGGCCGAGTGCCAAGGACGGCGGCTGGGCGTTCTGCAGCGGCGGTGACCAGCGGATCCGCGGGCGCAGCGGGTACCAGTACGCGTCCGGTGAGACGGCGGAGAGCGTGGACCCGGCCCGCGCGGGCCGGTTGCACATCCTGGAGTGCCAGCGGCTGATCCGGTTCATGCCCAAGGTCGTCATCGCGGTCGTGCCCGGCTGGGCCGCGGGTGGCGGGCACAGCCTGCACGTCGTGTGCGACCTCACGCTCGCCAGCGAGGAGCACGCGAAGTTCAAGCAGACCGACGCGGACGTCGGCTCGTTCGACGGCGGCTACGGGTCCGCCTACCTCGCCCGGCAGGTCGGGCAGAAGTTCGCCCGCGAGATCTTCTTCCTCGGCCGCACCTACTCGGCGCGGGAGATGCACGAGATGGGCGCGGTCAACGCCGTCGTGCCGCACGCCGAGCTGGAGACCACGGCGCTGCAGTGGGCGCGCGAGATCAACGGCAAGTCGCCGACCTCCCAGCGGATGCTCAAGTACGCGTTCAACATGATCGACGACGGACTGGTCGGTCAGCAGCTGTTCGCCGGTGAGACGACCCGTCTCGCGTACATGACCGACGAGGCCGTCGAGGGCCGCGACGCGTTCCTGGAGAAGCGCGACCCCGACTGGTCGAACTACCCGTACTACTTCTAAGCAGGTCTGCATGCTCGACGAACTGCGCGCGGCGCTCAGCGGCGGCGAACCCCTGGTCGACGGTCCCCTCGACGGCTGGGAGAGGCGGGCCGTGCTCGGCGTGCCCACCTCGGGGTCCACCGGCGAGCCCAAGACCGTGCTGCTCGACGCCGACGCGCTGACCTCGTCGGCGCACGCCACGCACGCGCGGCTGGGCGGGCCCGGCACGTGGCTGCTCGCGCTGCCCACGAACCACATCGCGGGCGTGCAGGTGCTCGTGCGGTCGATCATCGCGGGCACCACGCCCGGCGAGCTCGACCTCACGGAGGGGTTCCGCGCCATGGGGTTCGCGCAGGCCGCGCGGCCGGTGCTGGCCGAGCCGGGCCGCCACTACACCGCCCTCGTGCCGACGCAGCTCTCGCGGCTCGTCGTCGGCGAGGGTCCGGGGCTGGAGGCGCTGCGGCAGTTCGACGGCGTGCTGATCGGCGGGGCGGCCACCCCGCCGAAGCTGCTGGAGCAGGCCCGCGCGCTCGGCGTGCAGGTCGTCACGACGTACGGCATGAGCGAGACCGCCGGAGGGTGCGTCTACGACGGCGAACCGCTCGCGGACGTGCGGGTGCGCACGGACGACGTGATCGAGATCAGCGGTCCGGTGCTGGCCCTCGGCTACCGCAGCGAGGCCGAGCCGTTCGGCGAGTGGTTCCGCACGGGTGACCTCGGACGCCTGCGCGACGGGCGGCTGGAGGTGCTGGGCCGCGCGGACGACGTCATCGTCACGGGCGGCGAGAAGGTGCCCCCGGTGCTGGTGGAACGGGCTCTCGCGACCGTCGAGGGCGTGCTGGAGGCCTGCGTCGTCGGCGTGCCGGACGACGAGTGGGGCCAGGTCGTGGCGGCGGCCGTCGTCGCGCGCGGCGCGGAGCCGTCGCTCGACGAGCTGAAGGCCGTCGTGGCGGACGCGGTGGGCAGGGCGGCGACGCCGAAGCGGGTGCGGTTCGTCTCCGAGCTGCCGCTGCGGGGGCCGGGCAAGGTCGACCGGACGGCCGTCGCCGACTCTTTTAGGTGAACCTTTACCGCTGAGCACCACCCTCCCGGCGAAGCGCGCGGAATCCTGACCGTGCGCGTCAGCGATGGGGGTTCTCATGCGCCATCTGATACCACTGGTCGCCGGTGCCGCACTGGTGGCCGGTCTGGCATCGCCCGCTCAGGCGGAACCGGCCTCGAACGAGTGGACCGCCGACGTCAGCGGGCAGTCCGCCACGTGGGGCGGGTCGCCGAGGATCGGGCTGATCCCGCTCGGCACGCACAGACTCGCCCGCCCGGCCAACGCGGTCACGGCGGCGGTGACCGGCGACGGCGTCGTCGACGTGCGCGGCCTGCGCCCCGACGGCCAGTGGACCGAGTGGTACGAGGCGTCCGCGACGGCGCCGGTGACGCTGCCGGTGACGACGTCGACGATCGAGTCGCGCGTGGTCCTGCGCAGCGGCAAGGCGTCGAGCGTGAAGGTGTCGGCCACCACCGCGGCGACGAAGTCCGGCGACTTCGAAGCCGCCGCCGCGGGCCGCGCCTACCGCGTCTACGCGACGCGGGAGGGGCTCGTCGGCGGCACCACGGCGAACGGGCACGTGATCCGGTCGCGCGACCACTTCGTGGCGCTGCCGTCACGGCGTGGCCTGGCGAACAAGAACTCCGGCAACTACAGCGTGCAGATCTGCGCGTCGAACGGCCGGTGCGAGTGGGCGCCCGTGTGGGACGTCGGCCCGTGGAACACCAAGGACGACTACTGGAACCCGGCCGCGACGCGCGAGTCGTTCAAGGACCTGCCGCAGGGCAAGCCCGAGGCGCAGGCGGCCTACGAGGACGGCTACAACGGCGGCAAGGACGCGTCCGGCCGCAAGGTCGCGAACCCCGCGGGCATCGACCTCGGTGACGGCACGTTCTGGGACGGCCTCAAGCTGACCACGAACTCCTGGGTGACGGTGACGTACCTGTGGACCGGCTCCGGTCCTGTCGGGACGGTGCGCACGGCGGATGCCGCCGGCACGGTGAACGTCCGCAGCGGTGCGACGTCCACGGCGTCGCAGGTCGGCCTGGCCGCGAACTACGCGCAGGTGCGGGTGACCTGCCAGCTCACCGGCGAGTCGGTCTCCGGCACGCAGGGCACCTCGAACATCTGGTACCGCATCGCCTCCGGCAAGCACATCGCGAAGGCCTACGTGACGGGCGTCTCAGGGGCCACCACCTGCTGATCCACCCGTCGGCGGGTCCTCAGGCGCCATGACGGAGGATGTGGGGCATGGCCTCAGTCGTCCAGTGGATCCAGGGGACCCGCCCGCGCACCCTGCCGAACTCGATCGCTCCGGTGGTCGTGGGCGCGGCGGCGGCACACCACATCGACGAGTTCAACGCGCTCTACACGGCGCTCGCGCTGGTCGTCTCGGTGGCGTTCCAGATCGGCGTGAACTACGCCAACGACTACTCCGACGGCATCCGCGGCACCGACGACAACCGGGTCGGGCCGTTCCGCCTCACCGGGTCCGGCGCGGCCGAGCCGAAGAACGTGCGGCTGGCGGCGTTCATCTCGCTCGGGGTCGGCGCGGTGGCCGGGCTCGTGCTGGTGGCGCTGTCCGGGTTCTGGTGGCTGCTCGCGTTCGGTGCCGTGTGCATCGCGGGCGCGTGGTTCTACACGGGTGGCAAGCGCCCGTACGGCTACGCGGGCCTCGGCGAGATCGCGGTGTTCCTCTTCTTCGGACCGGCCGCGGTGCTGGGCACGGTCTACGTGCAGACCGGCGAGATCACCGGCATCGGCATCGGCGCGTCGATCGCGATGGGCGCGATCTCGGCCGCGGTGCTGGTGGCGAACAACCTGCGCGACATCCCCACGGACTCCGTCTCGGGCAAGCGGACCCTGGCCGTGGTGCTGGGCGACAAGGACACCCGCCGGCTCTACCTGGCGCTGGTGGCCGTGCCGTTCCTGATCGCGCTGGGCATGACCGTGCGGGTGCCCTACGCGCTGCTGGGCTTCCTCGCCGCGCCGGTCCTGCTGCCGGCCGTGCGCCGGGTGGCCGCCGGTCGTGGCGGCAGGGACCTGATCCCGGTACTCCAGTTCACCGGGATCGCGATGCTCGCGTGGGCCGTGCTGGTCAGCGTCGCCCTGGTCCTGGACTGATCCCCGGCCGGACTACCAGGCGTCCTCGGTGAACTGCACCGGCTCGTCGTCGTCCGTGCGCGCGGGCCTGCGCGGCGGTGGCGGCGGGGCCGTCTCGCCCTTGATCAGCTCGTCGAGCCTGGCCCGGTCCGCTTCGAGGGCCTGGCGCACCAGCGGGTCGTGGCTCGCCTCGCCCGTGAGGACCTGGCGCCAGCTCAGCCCGGCACCGCGCGCGATGCGGTCCGCGAGCTGGCGCATCGCGGACGAGGCCTCGCTCGACTTGGCGAACTGCATCACCCTGCGGATGTCCTCGGTGGACGGTTCCCTGCCCCGCAGGTTCTGCCGGGCGGACCGCATGGCGCGGTCGACGTCGGCGACCGCGCCCGTGAGGAAGTCCTCCGCCGCGGAGATGTCCGGTGTCCGCCAGGCCGTCATCACCACTTGTCCTCCGTGAAGATGTCCGGGTCGAGCGCGTCGCCGTCGTCCGGACCCCTGCGCGGCCGCTGGGCCTCCATGATCTCGTCGGCGGTCATGCCCTCCTGCAGCATCTGGAACGCCTGCTTCATCTTCTTGACGTTCTCCTGCTGCGCGGCCTGCACGTCGGGGTCCTGCGCCGCCTTGCCGGAGACGACGTCCTCCCACGTGAACTCGCCCGCGTCGACCTTGCGCTTGAGCGCCTTGAGCTGCTCGGGCGCGTCCCGTTCCTGCGCGGCCCGTTCGACCTGCTGGGCGATGGCCTTGAAGTCGACCGGCGGCACGGGCGGCAGCGGCGTCTCCTTGAGGCGGTTCGCGAGGTCGCGCGCCTCCTTGAAGCGCGCGTCGACCTGCGCCTCCGCTGCCCGCAGCTCCGGCGTCTTCCAGCTGTCGTTCGGGGCGGTCATCAGTTCTCCCTGCCGAAGATGCCGCGCTGGACCGGCCTGGCGTCCCCGCGGATGTCGTTCACCTCAGCACGCTGGGCGACCGTGCGCCACTGCCGGAAGTCCACTTCGGACAAGCCCAGCTCGCGGGCGGTCTCGTAGTTCTCGCCGACGAAGTGCAGCACGGCCTGGTCGCCCAGGACGCCGACGATCTCGAACTCCGCGCCGCGGAACGTGCACAGCGTGCGGACCAGCTGGAGGTCCTCGACGACCGCGTCCGGCACCTCCAGGAACTGCGCGCCGTACTCCTCGGTGAAGTCCGGCGGCGCGGCCTGCCCGGCGACCGGGTGCAGCAGCACGCTGCCGGCGGTCGGCCCGAAGTCGACGTCGAAGTCCTGGCCGCGGTAGCGCCCGATCAGTCCGCGGCGGACGGTCGGCCGCAGCGCGACCGGTGCCTGCCAGAACCGGCCGGGCCCGAAGCCGACGTCACCCGTGGGGACCCAGCCGACCTGGCGGTTCAGGTACTTGCCGATGCTGCGGCCCCGGCCGTCCGGCTCGAACCGCCACAGCTCCGTGCCCGCCGGGAGCTCGGCGAGCTCCATGACGTACTCGGGGATCGGGTTCTCGCCGGGCGTGTAGCCGGTGCCGGTGAACGGCAGCGGGTAGACGCGCGTGGTGCCCATCTTCAGCGCGCCGTCGAGCGTGGGACCGCCGAAGCTGGTGTCGAAGAGCTCGGTGGTGTGGGCGAGGAACCGCAGCAGGTACTGCGTGCCGCGCGGCCAGTCCGCGACCTTGTCCACGCCGAACGCCTCGGCGAACTCCTCGGAGGTGCCCTGCGGGAAGTCCTGGCCGCGCGTGACGAACCCGGCCGCGCGGTGCGGCTCGAACTTGCCCGGCACGACGACGTTGCCCAGGTAGAGCTGCGCGACCGCGGGGTGCACGATCTTCTGCAGGATCGTCTCCGGCCCGATGCCGGCGGCTTTCCGCACGGCCTGAGGGGTGCTCATCCCGGGTTCTTCTCCTTCCACCGCGCCAGGAAGTCGGTGCGGTCGACCTGCACGTCGTGGAGCTCGTCGACGTCGAGCGTGGCCGTGTAGCCGTTGTACTGGTCGCCTTCAAGCCCGTTTTGCTGCGCCCAGCTGTACTCGCCGCCCGCGTACCCCGCCTCCGCCTTGCCGTCGCGCGTGGCGACGACGTTGAACGGCTGGCCGCGCCAGAGCGCCGTCATCCGCTCCTCGTACCAGGCGTCGAGGCTCGTCACGGGGACCGTCTTGAGCTCACGGCCGTTGTAGGTCTCGAACCGCTCGTCGTTGGCGTAGGTCACGCCGGGGATCTTGCGGATCCAGACGTGGTGGGCGTCCTCGCTGCCCGCGAAGTACACCTCACCCCGGTACTCGGCCATCTCCTGCGAGTAGTGGGTCATCAGAGCTTCGTCCAGCCGAACTTGCGGTCGTACACGGCGTGCAGTTTCTCAGAGCCGTCCGAGTTCACCTGCCAGATCTCGGCACGATCCGGCAACGGCGTGCCGCCGTCGACGCGCCACTCCGGCATGCCGCCCATCGTGTAGCCGGTGCCGGTGAACGGGTCGTAGCCGTCGTAGACCTTCGCGCTGCCGCCGGCCGCCGCCATCTGCTTCTGCGACTGCTCGTAGTGCGCCTGCTCCTGCGGCGACTGGTAGCTGCCCTCCGGGTACGGGCCGGGCTTCGTGTAGTCCGGCACGTCCATCTTCGGACCGCCGAACGGCACGTTGTGCGCGGCCGCGTTCTGGTCGGTCATCTCGTAGCGCAGCTGCATCGCGGACGGCGCGCCCTCGGGGATCGGCGTCCAGCCCTTGCCCTTGTCGTCGAGCGCGAGGCCGTCCCGCAGGCCCTGCGGGGTGTTGACGCCGACGACGTCCTGGCCGCGGGCGACGGAGCCGGCCATCTGGTTCTGCCACGTCTCCCCCTTGCTGCCGGGGGCGTGCGGCTGGTCGGGCAGGTAGGTGCTGACCGCGCTCGGGCTGAGCGCCTTGGTGACGATGTCGCCGGTGCCGACCTGGATCTGGTTGCGGACGTCGGCGACGTGCTGGGCCTCGTCCGCCGACAGGTCGGTGGACAGCTTCTGGCTCAGCTCGACGTAGCGGTCGCGGTCGGCCTGGTGGGGCAGGAGCTGCTCGAGCTGGTGCTGGTAGCCCTGGCCCTGCGCCGCCATCGCCGCCGCGTCGAAGTGGCCCTTGAGGTCGGGGCCGGAGTGCGGTGGCGGGGTCGTGCCGTCGCCGTCTCCGCCGCTGTCGGGGTGGGCGGGGCCGTCGTCGTGCCTGGCGTCCGGCGTGTGGTCGGCCGCGGGCGCGTCGTGGCCGGGCTGAGGGTCGTGGGGCTGGGTGTCGTGGGGCTTGCCGTCGTCGGCGCCGCTGGTGTCGGTGTCGTGCGGCTTGTGGTCGTCCGGCTTGGAGTCGTCGCCGTGGGGCTTCGTGTCCGTGTCGTGCTGGCCGGTCGTGTCGTGGGGCTTGGTGTCGTGCTGGCCCGTCGTGTCGTGCGGCTTCGTGTCGTGCTGGCCGGACGGCGTCGTGTCGTGCGGACGCGGGGTCGACGGGTCGTGCGGAGCCGTGCCCGAACCGCTCGGGGTCGAGTGGTCCGTGGTCGGGCTCGGGTGTCCGGGAGGCGAGGGCAGGCCGCCACCGGCGCTCGGGGACGGGTGTCCGGGAGGCGACGGGAGGCCGCCGCCCGAGCTCGGCGTGTGGTCGGTGTGTCCAGGCGGGGAGGGCAGGCCGCCACCGGTGTGGGTGGGAGCCGGGGCCGTCGGCGTGCCGGTGCTCGCGGTCGGGTGTCCGGGAGGCGTGGGCAGGCCAGAGCCCTGCGTCGGGTGCGTGCCGGCGGAACCCGGCGTGGCGTGCTCGCCCGTGCCGGACGTGTGGCCGGGAGGCGTGGGCAGGCCGTTGCCCGAACCGGGCGCCGGGTGGGTGCCCGCCGAGCCCGGAGTGGTGTGCGAGCCGGGCGTGCCCGGTGCGGAGTGCGAACCCGGCGCGCCGGGCGTGGAGTGCGAGCCTGGCGTCGAGCCCGAGGTCGGGTGCGTGCCGGCCGAGCCAGGGGTCGGGTGCGTGCCGGGAGGCGTCGGCAGGCCCGAACCACCGGGACGCCCGCCGCCGGAGCCCTGACCGGTGTTCCCGCCGCTCGGCGGGGTCGGGAGGCCGGAACCCTGCGACGGAGGCGTCGGCAGGCCGGAAGGCCGGCCGGACTGCGCGCCACCGGACTGCGCGCCACCGGACTGGGAGCCCGCCGAGGGGAACGCCGGCACGCCGCCCGCGCCCGGACGGGAGCCCGAGCTCCGCGTCTGGTCGCCGCCGCCACCGCCGGCCATCGGGGCGCCCATCGGCATGGCGCCGCCCATGGGAGCCGTCTGGTGCGACGGCGGCGGAGCGACCGCCGTGCCCGTGCCCGCGGCGTGCGTCGTGTCCAGGCGGGGAGGGGCACCGGCCGGGCCGTGGCTGCCCGAGGGAACGCTGCCCGAACTGGTCGGCACGTGACCCGCGGCGGCCGGGACGTGGCCGCCACCGGCCGGGGAACCACCGGTCGGGACTCCGCCGCCACCACCGGAACCCGAACCCGCGAGCGAGGGCGGAGCGGAGACGGACGGGCCCGCCGCGGCCGCCGCGTGCGTGGCGGGGTCGGCGGAGCCGTGCACGGTCGGAGGCGCGGAGACCGGGGCACCGCCGGGCGCCACGGCGGAGGCGGCCGCCGGTTTGGTGCCGTCGGCCCCGCCCGGTGGGCTGTAGACCTCGCGGACCTTCGAGCCGACGTCGTGGCCGCGGTCGGCGATCTCGGTGGCCGACTCCTTGATGGACGTCATGTCGTCGCGGATGTCGTTCACCGCGTTGCGGACGTCGCGACCGGCCTCGGCCACCTCCTGGGTGGCGTTCATGGCCTCGGCGAGCGAGTCGGCGTCCTTCAGCTTGCCGATGGCCGAGAAGACGCGGCCGACGGCGTCGAAGAGCGACTTCACGTCGGCGATGAGCTTCTGGACCGTGTCGATGATGTCCATGACACGGCGGTAGATCTGGTAGGCGTTCCAGACCATCTCGGCGGCCTTGATCCAGCCGGCCACCGGGATCCAGACGGTGGCGGCGGCCTCCAGCAGCTTGTTGACCAGGTAGTCGAGCAGTCGCGCGGCCTGCTTGCCCAGCGCCTCGGCGCCGGACGCGACCGTGTCGAAGCCCTTGGCGATCATCTGGGCCACGCCCATCTCCGCGAGGAGACCGGCCTTCCAGCCGAGGGCGATGTAGCGCTCGTGCGCCTTGGCCGCCTCGCCGTCCCAGTGGCCGCGCACCTGGCCGACGGCGTCGGTGAGGTTGTACGAGACGTCGTTCATGGCGTTGCCGACCATGCGCCACGCGTCGCCGTCGGCGCGGATCTTCGACCAGTCGCCGGTGATCGGCGTGATGATCGTGGAGACCAGGCTCTCGCCCGTCACCGCCTCGAACACCCAGTTGACGGCCTGGACCCCCCAGCCCTGGTCGCGCAGGACGTCGTTCAGCGACGCGGTGTCGACGTCGGGCTGCTTGAGCGAGGCCGCCACCGGGCGCGGGTCCCGGTACGCCGCGGCCGTCACTTGAGGATCCCGTCGAAGATCGCCATCTGAGCCCTGTCGACGTCCTCGTAGACCTTCGCCGTCGCGTCGACCGCGGACGCGGTGCCCTCGAGCTTCGACTTGCCGAAGTCGAGCGTCTCGTCGAACAGCGCTCGCACGACGTCCACGCCGGGCTGCAGCAACGCCAGCAGGCCGGTGAAGCCCGCCTTGTCGCACGCCGTCGCGTGGACGTACTTGCGGATCGTCTCGAACTCTTGGGCCTCGGTGCGCAGGTACTCGGCGTACGCGCGCAGCTCGGCCGCATCGGTGAACAGCGACGACACAGGTCCCCCCTGCGGACTCAGGTGCTCAGGTCACGCTGTGACGCAGCATCCGCGTCACCAGTTCCCCGTGCGGTGGAAGTTGTTCAGCCGGTCGAGGCACGGTTGCAGGTCCATGCCCTGGGCCGATACCCATGAGTCGTCGTAGTAGGTGTTCGCGTAACGCTCGCCGCCGTCGCAGAGCAGCGTGACCACGCTCCCCCGCGTCCGCGACTGCCTCATCTCGGCGATGATCTGGAACGCGCCCCAGAGGTTCGTGCCGGTCGAACCGCCCACGCGCCGCCCGAGCAGGTCCTCCACGTACCGGATCGTCGCGATGGACGCCGCGTCCGGCACCTTGATCATCCGGTCGATCACCTCGCCGATGAACGACGGCTCCACCCGCGGCCGCCCGATCCCCTCGATCCCGGAGCCGCGCGTGGCCACCAGCTCGCGGTCGTGGTCGCGCCACGCGTCGAAGAACACCGAGTGCTCCGGGTCCACGACGGCCAGGCGCGTGTCGCGCTTCTGGTAGTGGATGTACCGCCCGATCGTGGCCGACGTGCCGCCCGTGCCGGCGCCCACGACCACCCACTCCGGCTCGGGCGAGGGCTCCAGCCGCATCTGCTCGAAGATCGACTCGGCGATGTTGTTGTTGCCGCGCCAGTCCGTCGCGCGCTCGGCGTGCGTGAACTGGTCCATGAAGTGGCCGCCGAGCTCCGACGCCAGCCGCCGCGACTCGTCGTAGAGCGCCGACGGCTCGTCGATGAAGTGGCACCGGCCGCCCTGGCGTTCGATCAGCGCGACCTTCTCGGCCGAGGTCGAGCGGGGCATCACGGCGATGAACGGCAGCCCCAGCAGCCGGGCGAAGTACGCCTCGGACACCGCCGTGGAGCCGGAGGAGGCCTCGATCACGGGCGTGCCGCCGGTGACCCAGCCGTTGCAGATCGCGTAGAGGAACAACGAGCGCGCCAGCCGGTGCTTCAACGAACCCGTGGGGTGGGTCGACTCGTCCTTCAGGTAGAGGTCGATCCCCCAGTCGGGAGGGAGCGGGTAGCGCAGCAGGTGGGTGTCGGCGCTGCGGTTCGCGTCCGCCTCGATGATCCCGACGGCCTCGCGCACCCAGTGCCTGGTCCTGCTGCAACACCGGTCAACGGATGTACTCACGCGCGCACGATAACCGCGCTGACGTCCTACGACTGGGCGACGGGACCTTCGTCACCACGCAGCTCGGAGCGCAGCTTGTCGCGCTGCGCACGGCGCTCGGCCTGGCGCTCGTTCAGCCCGGCCGCGACGCGTTCGCGCAGCCCCTTGAACACGAACAGCGAGGCCGGCAGCGCCACGACGATCCCGACGGCCAGCGCGGGCAGCAAAGGAACCTTGAACAAGATGAGCGCGCCCGTCACCACCGCGACGAGACCGAGGCGGGCGAGGACGTACAGCGTCACATCACGAGCGAGCACCCGTTCAGGTTACGTCGCCGTCCTCGTCCACGGTGTTCGGGCGTCCTTCGAACCGCGTGGAGAGGACCACGGTCGTGCGCGTGCGGGCGACACCGGGGATGCGCCGCAACCGGCCGAGCGACCGCTCCAGGTCGTCCACGGTCGCGACCCTGACCTTGACGATGAACGACTCGTCGCCCGCCACCCGGTAGCAGGACTCGACCTCGTGCAGCTCGCCCAGTGCGACCGCGACCTCGTTGTCGTCCGCGATGTCGGTGGGGTGGATGCCGATCAGCGCGGTGACGCCCAGGCCGACGGCGCTGGGGTCGACGACGGCGTGGTAGCCGACGATCACGCCGCTGGACTCGAGCTTGCCGACCCGCTCGTGCACGGCGGAGGCGGACAGCCCGACCTGCCTGCCGAGGTCGGCGTAGGTGGCACGCCCGTTGGCGCGCAGTGCGGCGATGATCTGTCGATCAAGGGCATCCACCCGCGTAACCCTATGCCCCACGCGTGCGCCCACGTCGCACAGGTCACACGAGACCGGCTCACAGCATGTCCGGTTCGCCCCTGTCGTCCCTTACTACCTCTTTACCAAAAAACAAGCGTTCGAGTACCCGATGGGTCAGATGCCACGATCGGACCGGAACGTCTGATCTGAGGAGGACGCGTGACTGCAGCCACCGAGCGCCTGTTGACGCCTGGAGAAGTCGCCAATCTGTTCCGGGTCGACCCGAAGACCGTGACCCGCTGGGCCACCGCCGGTCGGATCGGTTCGATTCGCACGCCTGGAGGACATCGCAGGTTCCGTGAGACCGAGGTGAAGGCGCTGCTCTCGGAGCTCACGACCGAGGCCACTGAACCCGTCCGGCACTGAAGCCGTAGTAAACCCTGTGCCGCGGGTAATCTCGTGGCAAAGGGAGGTGGCGACACGATGATCTACCTGCTGGCGGTGATCGGTGCGCTCACCGTGGCTGTGCTCGTGTGGCGAGCGTTCGCCCCGCAGCACTCGGAGTACACCCCAGGCCGCAAGGTGATCGCACCCGACGACGACCCGGAGTTCCTGCGCAAGCTCGACGAGCAGCGCAAGCGCGACGAGTGAACGGGAAAGGGGCCCTGTTCCCAGGACCCCTTTCCGTAAGAACCGCTGCTCAGGAGTGCGGGAAGTCGTCCGCGACGACGGCCGCGAGCTCGAGCAGCGCCAGACGCGTCTCCGGCGCGAGCTGGTCCAGCGCTATCTCGGCGCCTTCTTCGAGGTGCGCGTCGAACGGCAGGCGGACCACGGCGCGGCAGCGCTGCTGGAAGTGGTCGGACAGCTTGTCGAGGTCGACCTTGCCCGACTTCGGGCGCACCGAGTTGATGACGCACACGGATTTCGCGACCAGGTCGCGGTAGCCGTGCGCCTCCAGCCAGTCGAGCGTGGCCGCTGACGTCTGCGCGCCGTCGACCGAGCCGGACGACACGAGCACCAGCGAGTCGGCCTCGTCGAGCACGCCCTTCATCGCCGAGTGCATGAGTCCGGTGCCGCAGTCGGTGAGCACGATGTTGTAGAAGTGCTCCAGCAGCTCCACCGTGCGGCGGTAGTCGTCCTCGCTGAACGCCTCCGACACCGACGGGTCCTGCTCGGACGCCAGCACCTCGAGGCGCGCCGGCGACTGCGAGGTGTACGCGCGGACGTCGCTGTACTTCTTGATCCGCGGGGCGTCGCGCAGCAGGTGCCGCACGGTCGCCGTGGTCTCCCGCGGGATCTTCAGCGCCAGCGTGCCGCGGTCGGGGTTCGCGTCGACGGCGATCACCCGGTCACCGCGCAGCGACGAGAACGTCGAACCGAGCGTGGTGGTCGTCGTGGTCTTGCCGACGCCGCCCTTGAGGGACAGCATCGCGATCTTGTAGCACCCGCGCAGCGGCTGGTTGATCCGCGCGATCAGCTCGCGGCGGCGGATGTCGGCCGGGCTCTCGCCGAGGTTGATCACGCCACCGGTGACCGAGTGGAGGGTCTTGCGCCAGCCGGACGTCGGCGGCCGCTTCTCCTTCTTGATCAGCTGCTGCGACGAGACCTGCTCCGCCTGCGAGCGGTACTGCTGCTGCGGGAAGTTGTTCGGGAACTGGCCGCCGGCGAACTGGCCGTACTGCCCGGTGTTGTGCGGACCGGACTGGCCGCCGCCCACCTGGTAGTTGCCGGAGCCGTCCACGGGGTACGCGCCGGACTGCGACCCCGGAACCGCGTACGGGCCGGAGGCGTTGCCGGGGACCTGGTAGGGACCGGAGGCGTTGCCGGGCACGGCGTACGGGCCGGAGGCGCCGCCCGGCACCTGGTAGGGACCGGACGCGTTGCCGGGAACCTGGTACGGGCCTGAGGCGTTGCCGGGCACCTGGTACGAGCCCGACTGCGTGCCGCTCACGGGGTAGGCGCCGGACTGGCCGCCGCCGACCTGCTGCGGGCCGGACTGCTGCGGGTCTGGGTGGGCCGCCGCCTGCGGGTCGACGTACTGCGGGCCGGAGCCCTGTTCCTCACCCGGTGGTTGCTGCCAGTTCACCGCTGTGGCCCTCCCTGAGCACGACGGACCAGGACTTCCCCGACCCCCACGTTGCGACGGTACGCAACTACCTGCGGTTCCATCGACACGGGGGCCAAGTCGTTAGAGACCTGCGTAGGAATGCAACCCGCTGGTGACCAAGTTGATGAAGAACAGGTTGAAGACGTTGAGCGCGAAGCCGACGACGTTGATCCACGCGGCTCCGCGGCCCCGCCACCCGGCCGTCGCCCGCGCGTGCAGGTACGCCGCGTAGACCACCCACGAGACGAACGCGACCGTCTCCTTCGGGTCCCAGCCCCAGAACCGGCCCCAGGCCGCCTCCGCCCAGATCGCGCCGCAGATGATGCCCGCGGTGAACAGCGGGAACGCCAGCACGGTGGTCCGGTACGACATGCGGTCGAGCACGTCGGCCGACGGCAGCTTCGGGAAGCGGTCGGCCTTCGAGTCCTTGAGCAGGTAGAGGATCGACGTCACGCCGGGGATCAGCAGCACGCCGGACGAGATCGAGATCACCGAGACGTGGATGACGAGCCAGTACGACCGCAGCGCGGGCTGGACGGGCGCGGACTCGGCGTAGAGGACGGTGCCGCCGAGGAACAGCAGCACCAGGATCGGCGTGAGCACGAACGCGCCGAGGCGGCGGATCGGGAACTTGTACATCAGCACGATCCACGTCACCACGGCCGCGAGGCACAGCAGCGACATGTACTCGTACATGTTGCCCCAGGGCGCACGGCCGGCGGACAGACCGCGCATCACCAACGACCCGAGGTGCAGCAACGCGCCGAGGACGGTCAGCGCGGCACCCATGCGGCCGAGCCGCTCGGCCCGCGACAGCTCCTGCTTCGGCTCGTCGACCAGCACGTTCGGCGCACCGGCTCCGACCAGCGCCTTCTTGCTCGGCGCGCGGGTGAACGCCTGCTCCACCGCGTACAGCATGATCGCGAAGAGGTAGACGCCCAGCGCGCTGCGGTACAGCCAGTCGCTGTAGGTCGCGAGGGTCTCGTTGACCGGCATCAGGACTTCTCCCCACTAGCGCCACTGCTCAGGACCGCGCGGGCGAGCCGCGTGAACTCCTCGCCGTATCCTGCCTGGTCAGTGCGGGCAAGACCGCCGACCTCGACCAACGTACGCCCGTCGTCGAGTCGCGTCGCGCGCACCCACACCCTGCGGCGCTTCACGGTCAGCGAGACCCCGAGGCCGAGGATGATCAGGATGGCGAACACCAGCACGTACCCCTGCGTCGGGTCGTGCGAGACCTGCAAGGACACCCAGTCGCTCACGGAGTCGAAGCGCACCTTGGTGCCGTCGTCGAGCGCGATCTCCTCGCCGAGGGCGAGGTTCTTGCGCGCGACCTTCTGCAACCGGCCCTGGTCGACCATCCGCTGGTCGATCGAGAAGATCGACTGACCGCGTCCGTCGTCCACACCGAGGTCGCCGCGGTAGACGTCGACGGCCACCATCGGATTGTTCAGGGCCGGGTACTTCGAGCTCAGGATGCCGCCGTGCAGCAGCGGCGTCGGCGCCAGCAGGCCGGTCACCGCGATCTGGTTCTTGCGCCTCGTCTCCGAGTCGGTGATGCCCGGCGGGTCGAACTTGGTCGCGCCCTCGGAGGCCAGCGTGAGCTGGTCGGCCGGCAGCCACTGGATGCCCTGCGTGCGCTTCTCCCCGTTGGGGAACGTCACGGTGAACGTGGGCGTGTAGCCGTGGCCGAGCAGGTAGAGGCGGTCGCCGCCGGTGCGCAGCGGGTGGTTGACCTGCAGCGTGTACGGCTTCCAGCTGTTCGCGGCGATGTCGTCGCCCGACTGGTAGCGGATGTCGGCCTGGTAGCCGACGGGCTGGCCGTTCTCCAGGTACTCGGCGGAGAACTCGCCGATCTCGACGCAGAACGGCGTGAGGTCCGTGCCGTCGACGCGCAGGCCGGGGCGGAACGAGTCGTAGTTGAAGATGCCGCCGTTGCAGAACTGGCCGCCGTTGGCCTGGACGATGACCTGGCCCTCGTAGCTGAACATCTTGCCCAGCGCGAACGACACGAGCAGGCCCAGCAGCGCGAAGTGGAAGACCAGGTTGCCGGTCTCGCGCAGGAACCCGCGCTCGGCGCTGAGCGTGCCCTCGCCGGCGTCCGCCCGCCAGCCGCGCAGCACCTTCCTGGCGCGCTCGACGGCCTCGTCCGGCGTCACGTCGAGCTCGGCCCGGGCGTGGTGCGGCATGCGCGAGAGGTTGCGCGGCGTCAGCACGGGCTTCGCGCGCATCTGCTTGAAGTACTCGAACGTGCGGGGCAGCAGGCACCCGACGAGGGAGACGAACAGCAGCAGGTAGATCGCGGCGAACCACGGCGTGGCGTACACCTCGAAGAACCCGAGCTTGAGCAGCAGGTCGCCCCACCAGCCGTGGTCGGCGACGTACTGGTCGACCTTCGCCGCGTTCAACGACAGCTGCGGCAGCAACGCGCCGGGCATGGCCGCGAGCGCGAGCAGGAACAGCAGGGTCAGCGCGGTCCTCATCGAGGTGAGGCCGCGCCACGTGTTGCGCAGGAAGGCGATCACTAGAGCGGCAACTCCACGACGTCGACGAACGAGTAGCGCAGCCACCCGACGAACTCGGCCCACAGCCCGGTGACGAGCGCGATCCCGACCACGATCAGCAGCACGCCGCCGAAGACCTGCACCTGCCGCGCGTGCGTGCGCAGCCACTTGGTGACGCCCAGCGCCCACCGCGCCCCGAGCGCGAGCACCACGAACGGCAGCCCGAGCCCCAGGCAGTAGGCGAGCACCAGCACGGCACCGCGGACCGTCGACGACCCGATCTCGGTGCTGCGGGCCACGGCCAGCACCCCGGCGAGCGTCGGGCCGAGGCACGGCGTCCACCCGAGCGCGAACACGGCCCCGAGCAGTGGCGCCCCGACCAGTCCCGCCTTGGGCTTCGAGTGGAACCGGACGTCCCGCTGCAGCGCGGGGACGAGCCCGAGGAACACCAGGCCCATCAGGATCGTGACGACGCCGCCGATGCGCTGGAACAGGTCGGCGTTGAGCAGCAACGCGTCCGTGGCGCCGAGGATCGTCATCGACGCCAGCACGAACACGACCGTGAACCCGGCCACGAACAGCAGCGACGCCCCGGCGACCCGCAACCGGCCGGCCTTCGCGGGCTCGTCGGCCTCCACCCGCGGCGCCTCGGCCCCGACCAGTCCGGCGAGGTAGGCCAGGTAGCCGGGCACGAGCGGCACGACGCACGGCGACGCGAACGAGATGAACCCGGCCAGCAGGGCGACCCCGGTGGCCAGCAGCAGCGGCCCGGAGATCGCCAGATCGGTGGGGTTCACACACCTCAGGGTAGGTAGTTGCCCAGATCACGCGACCACCGGCATCCCTTACGGGCCCGGTACAAGACCTGGGCCATAAGTGCCAACGAATTGCCGCTTGTGGGTGACAACGGTGTTGCTTAGCGTCAACACATGCATCGTTCGCGGGTGATCTTCCCGGCGCTGACCCTCACCGCGTTGTCCCTCTTCACCCAGGTGCCCGCCGGCAGTGCTGACCCGGCGATGGAGTGGCGCGAGGTCTTCAACGAGGACGGCACGATCACCCAGACCCTCACCCCGAAGGCGCCGCAGGAGGAGTCGACGGACTTCCGGCTCGCCGCGGCGGCCGAGGTGACCAGGGTCTTCGGCGACCGCGACCCGGCCGACGCGTTCGACCTCGTGTTCGTCGGCGACGGCTACACCGGCGCCGACCTCGCCACCTACAGCACCAACGTGCAGAGCAAGTGGGAGGAGCTGTCGGCCGTCGAGCCGTTCGCCTCCTACAAGCAGTACTTCAACGTGTGGCAGGTCAACGTCGTCTCGAACGAGTCCGGCGTGGACCACGACCCGGCCAAGGGCCTGCTCAAGGACACCGCGCTGGACATGGGCTTCTGGTGCCAGGGCCGCGACGCCCAGACCGAGCGGCTGCTCTGTGTGAACGAGACCAAGGCCAAGGAGTACGCGGCCGCCGCGCCCCAGGCCGACCAGGTGATCGCGCTCGGCAACACCACGAAGTACGGCGGCGCCGGCGGGTCGGTGGCCACCGCGGCCGGGTCCAACGCCCAGTCCGGCCAGATCGCGATCCACGAGCTCGGCCACTCCATCGGTGGCCTGGCCGACGAGTACGACTACCCGTACGAGACCTACACCGGCACCGAGCCGCGCGAGATCAACGTGACGAAGGACCCGACCGGCGCGAAGTGGGGCGCCTACCTGGGCCAGCCGTCGCCGGACGGCGGCGTGGTCGCGCCCGTCGAGGGTGCCCGGTACTACAAGTACGGCCTGTACCGGCCGACCGCGAACTCGATCATGCGGACGCTCGGCATGGAGTTCAACTCGATCGGGCGCGACGCGATGTCCAACGCCATCAAGGCGAAGGTCCCGTCGCTCACCTTCGAGCCCGCTCCGGGACCGGTGGTCCGGCCGCGCGCCAGGTAGTGCGACA
Organism: Lentzea sp.; assembly: GCF_036380075.1. Taxonomy (NCBI): domain Bacteria; kingdom Bacillati; phylum Actinomycetota; class Actinomycetes; order Pseudonocardiales; family Pseudonocardiaceae; genus Lentzea; species Lentzea sp. Next base: position 50,511 of record NZ_DASVFL010000034.1, read on the forward strand.
ACGCGGCCGGGCCGGGCTCACTCCTTCGCGAGGTCGTCCAGCACCGGCTGCAGGTCCGACGCCAGCACCGGCACGAGGAACGCCGCCGCGACCTTGTGGTCCTTGTCGACGATGAACGTGGACGGCACGGTGTTGGCCGGGACGCCCCGGAAGACGTTGACGAAGCTGCGCGACGAGGCGTCGTAGATCGACGGGTACGTCAGCGACCGGTCCTTCATGAAGTCCCGCGGGTGGTCCTTCGAGGTCTCCTTGACGTCGACGCCGAGCACCTGCGTGCCGGCGTCGAAGACCTTCTGCATCTCCGGCGCCTCGGTGCGGCACGGGCCGCACCACGCGCCCCAGATGTTGATGACGACCGGCTTGCCCGCGAAGTCGGAGAGCTTGACGGTCTTGCCGTCCTCCATCAGGGACTCGCCCTCGAGCCCCGTCAGCGCCTTGCGCTCGCCGGGGGCGTAGCGGATCTTCACCTGGCCGCCGGGCGCGACGAGGTAGAAGTCGCCGGCCCCGATCTGGGCCGCGTCCTTGCCGGTGGAGCACCCCGCGACGAGCAGGAGCAGGACGAGCAACCGCCTCATGCGCCGGTCACTCTCGGGTTCGTCACGCCCACGGGCTCGCTGTAGGAGATCCGGACCAGCTGCTCGCCCTCGAAGATCAGCGAGGTGAGCGAGGCCAGCGAGCACTCGCGGCGGCGCGGGTCGTGCCACATCCGCTTGCCCTCGAGGAACCGGCGGACCGTCCAGATGGGCAGCTGGTGCGAGACGCAGACGGCCTCGTGGCCCTCGGCCTCCGAGCGGGCCTTCTGCACGGCGCCGAGCATCCGGTGGGCGATCTCGATGTACGGCTCGCCCCACGACGGCTTGAACGGGTTGGTCAGCTTCGCCCAGTGCTGCGGGGAGCGCAGGGCGCCGTCGCCGACCGCGACCTTCAGGCCCTCGAACTGGTTGTCGGCCTCGATCAGCCGCTCGTCGGTCGCGAGCTCCAGGCGGTGGGAGTCGGCGATCGGCGCGGCGGTCTGCTGCGCCCGCTCCAGCGGCGACGCGACGACGTGCACGATGTCGTGGTCCGCGAGGTGCTCGGCGACGGTCAGCGCCTGCTTCTGCCCGCGTTCGGACAGCTTGAAGCCGGGGATGCGGCCGTACAGGATGCCGGTCGGGTTGTGCACCTCGCCGTGGCGGAGCAGGTGGACGGTGGTGCGGCTCACTTGCTGGCCTCCTTGGCGGCACGGGCCGCGTGCGGCAGTGCGTCGGCGATCACGTCGAACTCCTCGTCACCCATGGCGGCGTTCACGAACCACGCTTCGAACGCCGACGGCGGTGCGTAGACACCCCGTTCGAGCAGAGCGTGGAAGAACGGCGGGAAGCGCCACGTCTCGCACGCCTGCGCTCCCGCGTAGTCCTTCACCTCGGTAGAACCGAAGAAGACGCTCACCAGGTTCCCGGCGAACTGCACGCGGTGCTCGACACCGGCCTCGGTCAGCGTCGCGGTGAACAGCGCGCCCAGGCGCGTCGCGTTGCGGTCGAGCGCCTGGTAGACGTCCTCGTCGGCCGCGCGCAGCGTCGCGAGACCGGCGGCCACGGCGACGGGGTTACCGGACAGCGTGCCCGCCTGGTAGACGGGACCGGACGGCGCGAGCTTGGCCATCACGTCCGCGCGGCCGCCGAACGCCGCCGCGGGCAGGCCACCGGACATGACCTTGCCGAACGTGTAGAGGTCGCCCTTCACGCGCTCCAGGCCGAACCAGCCGGCGCGCGAGACGCGGAAGCCGGTCATGACCTCGTCCATGACCAGCAACGCGCCCTCGGCGTCGCAGAGGTCGCGCAGGCCCTGGTTGAAGTCGGGCAGCGGCGCGACGGCGCCCATGTTGCCCGCCGCGGCCTCGGTGATGACGCAGGCGATCTCGCCGGGGTTCTCGGCGAACGCCGCGCGCACCGCGTCGATGTCGTTGTACGGCAGGACGAGCGTGTCCGCTGCCTGCGCGCCCGTGACGCCGGGCGAGGTCGGCAGGCCCAGCGTCGCGACGCCGGAGCCCGCCTGGGCCAGCAGCGCGTCGACGTGGCCGTGGTAGCAGCCGGCGAACTTGATGATCTTGCGGCGCTCGGTGAAGCCGCGCGCGAGGCGGATCGCGCTCATCGTGGCCTCGGTGCCCGAGTTGACCAGGCGGACCTGGCGGACGGGCTCGACGCGGTCGACGATCTCGGCCGCGAGGTCGATCTCGCCCTCGGTCGGCGTGCCGAACGACAGACCGTGCACGGCCGCCTTCCGGACGGCCTCGACGACGGCGGGGTGGGCGTGCCCGAGGATCATCGGGCCCCACGACGACACCAGGTCGACGTACCGGTTGCCGTCCGCGTCCCACAGGTGCGGGCCCTCGCCGCGCACCATGAAGCGCGGGGTGCCGCCGACGGAGTGGAACGCCCGCACCGGAGAGTTGACCCCGCCGGGGGTCAGCGTCGACGCGCGCTCGAACAGGGCCTGGGATCGACTCGCAGTCACGTACCCCAGTCTCACATGTCGGGGTCGGCGGCTTTCTGCGGCCGGGTGCGCACGGCCAGCAGGACCTGCCGCACCGCGTCGAGGGCGAGGACCACGGCCAGCGTCAGCGCGGCGGCCGCCGTGCCCAGCCAGTTGCCGTGCAGGCGCGTGGAGATCAACGGCTCGCGGCCGTCGACCGGGTACTCGAGCCGCACGACACCGCGGTTCCAGCACCACACCGCGGCGACCACGAGCAGGACGACCGCGACGGCCTCGCCGGCGGCGACGAACCACCGCTTGGGCTGGTGCAGGTCCGGACCGGCGGGCGCCTGTTCCGGCTCGTCCACGAACGTCTCCGGCTCGGTCACGGCCTCTGTCACGTCGCTCACCCTCTCACGACCCGCCGCAACGCCGCGACCAAGGCTTCCGGATCACGCGCCCAGCCCAGCACCACCGTGCCGTCGAGGAGCCGCAACGGCACCGCCGACGTCCCCTTGGGCACCGACCAGCCGCCGCCGAGCACGCGCGCACCCGTCGGCGCGCCGACGTCGCGGAACCCGTCGATCATGGCCAGCGGCACCTTCTCGCGCCCGAACTGGGCCTCCTCGGCCGTGAGGGCGACGCTGCCGGTCTTCACCCGGCCGTACACCCACAGCACCGCGCCGAGCGTCAGTCCCAGCCCCACGATCGTCCACAGGGCCACCGACGCGGGCCCGGTGACGAGCTCGACCAGGTACCCGCCCACCGCGAACGCCGGTCCCCACAGCAGCGGCCACCAGCTGCTGCCGGACTCCCGGTACAGCACTACCGGATGTACCTGTTGGACGGCGGCAGGAACTGCAGGACCAGCGCGGCGACCGTGAGCCCAATGATGACGACGGTCATGGTCACCGCCGGCTGCCACACCTGGCCGCCGATGGCGATGAACGTGATGGCGACCATCGTCGCGAGCCCGAGCGCGCCGAGGATCGTGAGCAGGATCCGCGCCCAGCTCTTGCCGCCGCGCATGACGATCGCGAAGGCGACGTAGGGCGCGGCGGCGATCAGCATGCCGAACCCGGCCAGCGTCGCCATGACCCGCAGCCCGATCTCACCGGCCTGGCGGTCGCGTTCGCTGGTGATGCTGTCGCCGCTGAGGAAGAAGTCGGTGTTGGTGAGCAGCATCACCGGCAGCACGGCCACGGACAGCACCGCGGCCGCGATCCAGATCCACATGGCGGCGGTCACCGTCGGCGGGCGCGCCGGCCCCAGCTCCTGCGGCAGCACGGGCGCGAGCGGCGCCATCGAGAAGCTCGCCTGCCCCACCTGGCTCACCTGGTACTGGCCCGGCTGCGGCGGGTAGGACGCCGCCGGGTTCTGCCACTGGGCGTTGTCCGGGTTGGACCAGGGGTCCTGCGGTTGGGTCACTGCTCACGCACCTCCGCCACCCACTGTGCCGCAGCGCGCTGCCACGTGAAGACGATTGCGACGCAGATGAGCAGAAGCGTGACCAGGTTCGCAGCGCTGACCCCCACGAGCAGCAACCACATCATGTGCACGATCGCCACGATCGACAGCGCCGCGCGAGCCCAGTTCCGGCGCTGGAGGAAACCCCGAGTGAGCCAGCCGTAGAGCGCCGCGAAGACCACGCCGACGACGGTGAGCGCGATGAGGAAGTTCGTCACGTCACCGGCCGTCCTGCCGCTGAGCTGCTCGATGTCACCGCGCTGGAACCACAGCCCCGCCGTGGTGAACAGGATGAAGACGGCGATGGCGAGCCAGAGCCCGACCGCGACGCGAACGGGCCGGGGAGCGTGGTTCACGGCGTCTGCTCGCGCGCGGCGAGGTACTCGCCGGACTGCCGGAAGAAGAACAGCACCAGCCCGGCCACGGCGACCAGCGCCGCCACGACCCCGAGCGTGTTCGTGATCATCTGGAAGAACAGCCCGATCAGCAACGTGATCGTCAACCCGGTCCTGCTCTTGCGCAGCCCGTTGCGAACCTTGCCGGCGAACCACACGGCGAGCGCGGCGAGCACGACCGTCACGACCAGCGACACGATCAGCAGCCCGCTGACCGTCGAGGCGATCATGTCCCGGGTGATCTTCGGGTCCTTGTTGCCCTGCACGGCGGCGTCGACCAGCGCCTGCTTGTTGAGCAGCACGTACAGGGCGGCCAGCACGCTGAGCGCGGTGCCCGCGACCACCAGCCAGTAGCCGATCGTGATGGTGCCGGGAGTGCCCGATTCCTTCGGAGACGTCACGCTCGAAACCTAGGTCCGCGGGGAAGCGCTGTCCACCGTGACGTGCTTCGCGAAATGCGACGACGACCGGTACATCAGCACGATCGCCGACGCCTCCAGCACCGTCGTGACGAGCGTGACCCCGAGGTCGACCGGCCGCAGCTGCACCCCGGCCGACGCGGCCACGCCACTGCCCCAGGCCACCAGCCGGAACAGTCCGAACGAGACGGACGCGGCACCCAGCACCGTCAGCGCGATCCGCGCCCAGTTGCGGCCGCGCGCCATCGCATTGGCCAGGCGGGTGTAGGCGAGCAGGATCGCGAGCGCGATCAGCAGTCCGAAGAGGATTCCGCCGTTCACGCCCGCGTCGACCTGGTCCTGGCCCAGCGCCGGGTTCTGGCGGCGCGCCTCCGACACGAGCAGCTCGCGGTCGAAGAGCTGGGACAGGAACCGCGCCATGCCGACGCACGCGCTGGCGATCCACAACCAGCGCGCGACGTCGACGGGACGGGGAACTACCGGTCCAGCCACCGGGCGGCTTCCACTGCCCAGTAGGTCAGCACGATGTCCGCGCCGGCGCGGCGGATGGACGTGAGCGACTCCAGGATCGAGCGCTCGCGGTCGATCCAGCCGTTGCGGGCGGCGGCCTCGATCATCGCGTACTCGCCGGAGATCTGGTACGCCGCGACGGGGACGTCCGAGATCTCGGCGACCGAGCGCAGCACATCCAGGTACAGCAGGGCCGGCTTGACCATGACCATGTCCGCGCCCTCGGCGAGGTCCAGCTGCACCTCGCGGATCGCCTCGCGGGCGTTCGCCGGGTCCTGCTGGTAGGTCTTGCGGTCGCCCGCGAGCTGCGACTCGACGGCGTCGCGGAACGGGCCGTAGAACGCCGACGCGTACTTGGCCGAGTAGGCCAGCACGCCGGTGTCCTGGAAGCCCGCGGCGTCGAGGGCGTTGCGGATGAACGCGATCTGGCCGTCCATCATGCCGCTCGGGCCGACGACGTGGGCACCGGCGCGCGCCTGGGCCACGGCCATCTCGCCGTAGACCTCCAGCGTCGCGTCGTTGTCCACGGTGCCGTCGGCGGCGAGCACGCCGCAGTGGCCGTGGTCGGTGAACTCGTCGAGACAGCAGTCCGACATCAGGACGGTGCTGTCGCCGAGCTCGGCACGCAGGTCGCCCAGGGCGGCGTTGAGGATGCCGTCCGGGTCGGTGCCGCCGGAGCCGACGGCGTCGCGCTCGGCCGGGACGCCGAACAGCATGATGCCGCCGACGCCCGCCTGCACGGCCTCGACGGCGGCTTTGCGCAGCGAGTCGCGGGTGTGCTGGTGGACGCCCGGCATGCTGCTGATCTCAGCGGCCTCGGAGGCGCCTTCCTTGACGAACATCGGCAGCACGAGCTGACGGGGGCGCACCTCGGTCTCGGAGACCAGGCGGCGCATGGCGGGCGTCGTGCGCAGACGCCTCGGCCGGTGCAGTGGGTACATCTCTCTGACTCCCTGACTCAAGAGAGTCGAAGGGGCCGCTCAAAGGATCTTGAGCGGCCCCGACGGCTTCGTTGACTAGCTGCGGCGCAGACGCTTGGTCTTGCGCGGCGGAGGCAGCGCTCCCTCGGCGCGCAACCGGGCGGCGTGCGCGGCCAGCGCGTCGACCAGCGCGGGCACGTTCGCCTCCTCGGGCTGCACGTCGACCCGGAGGCCGAACTCCCGCGCCGTCTCGGCGGTCTGCGGGCCGATGCACGCGACGAGCGTGCGGGCGTGCGGCTTGCCCGCGATGCCGACTAGGTTCCTCACCGTGGACGACGAGGTGAAGCACACCGCGTCGAAGCCACCGGACTTGATCATCTCGCGGGTGTCGGCGGGCGGCGGGGCCGCACGCACGGTGCGGTAGGCCGTCACGTCGTCGATCTCCCAGCCGCGGTCGCGCAGACCGGCGGCCAGCGTCTCGGTGGCGATGTCGGCCCGCGGCAACAGAACCCGGTCGACCGGGTCCAGGATGTCGTCGTAGGGCGGGAAGTCGTTGAGGAGACCCTCGGACGACTGCTCACCGGACGGCACGAGCTCGGGGATGATGCCGAACGAGCGCACCTTCGCGGCCGTGGCCTCGCCGACGCAGGCGATCTTCACGCCGGAGAACGCGCGGGCGTCCAGGCCGAACTCGCGGAACTTCTCCCACACCGCGCGGACGGCGTTGGTCGAGGTGAAGACGACCCACTGGTAGCGGCCGTCGACGAGACCCTTGACCGAGCGCTCCATCTGCGCGGGGCTGCGGGGCGGCTCGACCGAGATCGTCGGCACCTCGACGGCGATCGCGCCGTGCGAGTGCAGGCGCTCGGACATCGCGCCGGCCTGCTCCTTGGTCCGCGGGACCAGCACGCGCCAGCCGTACAGCGCCCGCGACTCCCACCAGGAGAGCTTCGACCGCGCCGCGGCGGCGGCACCGACCGTGACGACGAGCGGGCCGCCCATGTCACCGGCGTCGGCGGCCACGGCCGCCAGCGTCGTGTCGATGGTGCGCTGCTGGAAGCCCGTGCCCTCGGCGGTCACGGCGACCGGCGTCTGCGGCGCGAGGCCGTTCTCGACCAGGTTCGACGCGGCCTCCGCCAGGTGCGAACCCGTCGCGTGCAGCACGAGCGTGCCGGGTGAGGCGGCGAGGCCGGCCCAGTCCGAGACGGAGCGCACGTCGACCTCGGTGTGCACACCGCCGAGCGCGACACCCGCGTAGGCGGGGACCGCGGTGCCGGAGGGCACGCCGGGGACGACGTCGAACGGGATCGTCGACTTCGCGACGGCCTGCGCCTCCTTGACGACCGAGTCGAGCGTCAGCGGGTCTCCCGCGACGAGGCGGACGACCGTGGCGCCGTTCTTCGCCTCGTTCACCAGGTCCTTGGCCACGTCGGCGGACTCACCGACGGCGGGGCGGACCTCGACTCCCTCGGCCACGGTCGCGAGGACGTCCGAGGGGACGTCCGGGTCGGTGACCACGAGTTCAGCCCTGGTGAGCAAGTCGTGGGCCCGGACCGTGAGCAGCCCGGTGTCGCCGGGGCCGGAGCCCACGAAGGCGATGCGTCCGGGGGTCTTGCGTGCGCGGGTCATCAGGGCACTCCCCATCGATTACGCCTCTGGGCCGCTGAGCACCGCGGCCCCGAGGTCGAGCAACTCGGCGGCCAGCGCCCGGCCGAGCTCCTCAGCTGCGGTCAAGTCACCGGTGGCGGACGCGCGGAGGAGATCGTTCTCCGGCGTCGCTGCGACCCCGCGCAGGGAAAGTCGGTACACGACCTTGCCCTCGTCGTCGAGGTCTTCCACCACATCGGCCAGCGCGCCGACCGGCGCGCTGCAGCCCGCCTCGAGCGCGGCCAGCATGGCGCGCTCCGCGGTCACAGCGGCCCGGCTGGCCGAATCGTCCAGAGTGGACTGGATCAGGTGCTCGGCATCGACGTCGTCGATCCGGCACTCGACTGCCAACGCGCCCTGTGCGGGCGCGGGAAGCATCTGGATGGGCTCCAGCGTCTCGGTGATCTCGTCGGCGCGGCCCAGGCGCGCGATGCCGGCACGGGCCAGCACCACGGCGTCGAGCTCTCCACTGCGGACCTTGCCGATGCGCGTGTCCACGTTGCCGCGCAACGGGACGATGTTCAGCCCCAGGCCCAGCGCCTCTAGCTGGGCGGCGCGCCGCGGCGAGCCGGTGCCCACGGTGGACCCCGGCAGCAGCTCGCCGAGCGTGAGCCCGTCGCGCGCCACGAGGGCGTCGCGCGGGTCCTCGCGCCGGGGCACCGCCGCGAGCACCAGACGCGGGTCCGGCGCGGTCGGGAGGTCCTTGTAGGAGTGGACGGCGATGTCGATCTCGCCGTTCGCCAGCGCGTCGCGCAGCGCCGACGTGAAGACACCGATGCCGATCTGTGCGATCGGCGCGTCGGACAGGTCGCCCGGCGTCTTGATGACGACGATCTCGACCTGGGCGCCGGCGGCCCGCAGGGCCTCGGCGACGGTCCCCGTCTGCGCGAGCGCCAGTGCGCTGCCTCGGGTACCCATCCGTAGGGTGCGGGTCACCGCGTTTCACCATCCACAGAAGACTTGGTCTGACTGACAGCCCCAGGAGTCTGGGGGTCGAGCCCGAACAGTTCGCGGAGCGCCTCCGCGTAGCCGGTACCTCCGGGCGAGGAGGCGAGCTCCTTCACCCTGACGGTCGGCGTGTGCAGGAGCTTGTCTACAACGCGGCGCACCGTCTTGGCCAATTCACCGCGTGTCGCGGCGTCCAGTTCGGGAAGTCGCGAATCAAGGCGGAGGAGCTCGGCGTCGACCACCTCGGCCGCCCGCTTGCGCAGGGCCGTGACGGTCGGCGTGACCTCGGCGGACCGCTGACCGGCGAGGTAGGCCTTCACCTCGTCGGCGACCAGCTGGGCCGCCAGGCGGGCGTCCTGGCCCGCGGGGGCGTCCGAGAGGCGCCGCTGCAGCGTCTCCAGGTCCACCACACGAACGTTCGGCAGCTCGGCCGCGGCCGGGTCGACGTCCTTGGGCAGGCCCAGGTCGCAGACGACGAGCGGGCGCGAGCGCTTGCTGATCATGTCGGCGCGGACGACGGTGCCGACCGAGCCGGTGCACGCGAACACGATGTCCGCGAGGTCGATCTCGACGGGCAGCGCGCCCAGGTCGACGGCCGTCGAGGGGACGCCCTCGGCCTTCAGCGCCGTCGCGAGGCGCACGCCGTTGGCCTGCGTCCGGTTCGCGATGACGACCTCGCCGACGCCGGCGCGGCGCAGGTGGGCGGCGGCCAGGCCGCCCATGGCGCCCGCTCCGACGAGCAGCGCGCGCTTGCCGACGAGGGTGCCCAGCTCGGCCTCGGCGTCGCCGAGCGCCTCGGACACGACCGACGCGCCGGCGTGGTCGATGCCGGTCTCGGCGTGCACGCGCTTGCCGACGCGCAGGGCGTTCTGGGTGAGCTCGTGGACCGTCCTGCCGACGGTGCCCGCCTCGTCCGCCGCCGCGTACGCGCCGCGCAGCTGGCCGAGGATCTGGGACTCGCCGACGACCATCGAGTCGAGGCCGGCCGCGACGGAGAACAGGTGCTCGACGGCCGCGGCGGCGTAGTGGACGTAGAAGTGCTCGTACAGCGACTGCGGGTCGATCTGGGCGTGCTGCGCCAGCACCTCGACGACCTCGGACATGCCGCCGTGGAACGACTCGACGACGGCGTAGACCTCGACCCTGTTGCAGGTCGACAGGACCATCGCCTCGGAGACGCTGGGGGCGGTCAGCAGCTGGCCGAGGACCTTGGGCAGGTCCGGCTCGGCCACGGTGACGCGTTCCAGGACCGGCACGGGGGCGGTGCGGTGCGACAGACCGACTACGAGCACGCTCATGCAGTCACACCTACTGGCACCGCGCCTGCCGGAGCCGCCTGGCTCACGCTCACGGGCGAATCACCATCCCGTCCACACCGAGTCCGTTGTTCGCGTCCGAGACACCGGCAGCCTCGTCCGCACGTCGAGCGACGTGGAACGACAGGATCTGCATCTCGACCGCCAAGTCAACCTTGCGCACCTCGACGTTGTCTGGAACCTGGAGGACAACCGGTGCGAAGTTCAGAATGCACTGGACGCCCGCAGATACCAAACGGTCGCAAACCGACTGGGCGGCGGGCGGCGGCGTCGCGATGACGCCGATCGACACCTCGCGCTCCAGGCAGACGGCGGTGATCTCGTCGATGTGGTTGACGGGAATGCCCCCAACAGGGATTCCGACGAGATCGGCGTCCACGTCGAAGAGGGCGGTCACCGGGAAGCCGCGGCCGGGGAACCCGCCGTAGTTCGCGAGAGCGTGACCAAGGTTACCGATGCCGACGACGGCGACGGAGTGGTTGCGGGTGAGCCCGAGGATGCGCTCGATGTGGCTCACGAGGACCTCGACGTCGTACCCGACGCCCCTCGTGCCGTACGAGCCGATGTAGCTCAGGTCCTTGCGGAGCTTCGCCGCGTTGACGCCCGCGGCCTGGCTGAGCTCCTCGCTGGAGACCGCCGTCACGCCCTGGTCGGACATGCCGGACAGCACGCGGAGGTACACGGCGAGCCTGGCCACCGCGGCCTCCGGGATCGCGCGGGCGCGCTCCCTGTCGGCAGGCTCCAGAGGGGTCGTGGCCGTCTCACCTTCGCCCCGCCGTGATGCCACGCTCTCCGACCTCCGGATGTGCTCCACCGCAGAGACCCCGCGGCGTTGGTGATGCTCACACCGTACCGCTTGTGAACGCATGCACAAAGTCGATGATCAGCTTCTCCGGCCCCGGTCACTGGGCGTGACCAGCGCTTCCTCGGTTCATGATCACTACGGGGTGAGCGCCTACTCGACGGTGAAGGTGACCGAGTGCCAGCCCGTGGCACCGTCGGGAACGGGGTCGAGACGGGCCTGGTCCTGGGTGAACCCGGACTTGTCGGTGGCCCGGCACTCGACCGTGTGGCTGCCCTGCCGCAGGTCCAGCTCGACCTTCCACATCCGCCAGGTGCTGTCGCTGACGTCGGCCCCGAGCTCGGTCTCCTGCCACGGCCCGCCGTCGATCCTGACCTCGACCTTCGCCACGCCCTTGGGCTGGGCCCAGGCGGTGCCGGCGATGACGGTCTTGCCGCTCACCTTGCCCATGCGCTTGGGGCGGTCGATGCGCGAGGAGGTCTTGATCGGCGCCTTGGTCGCCCAGCCCCGCGGGATCCAGTAGCCCTGTTCCTTCTCGAACGTCGTGACGTTCAGGTCGGTGACCCACTTCGTCGCCGAGACGTAGCCGTAGAGGCCGGGGACGACGAGCCGCGCGGGGAACCCGTGCTCGGCCGGGAGCGGCTGGCCGTTCATGCCGATGGCGATGAGGCCCTTCTCCAGCACGTAGTCGAGGGGGCTGCCTGCGGTGAAGCCGTCGTCGCTGGTGCTGAAGAGCTGGTCGGCGCCCGCCTGCACGCCGGCCTCCCGCAGGACGTCGCCGATCTTGATGCCGGTGAAGTTCGCGGTGGAGATGTACGGGCCGCCGATCTCGTTGGAGACGCAGGTCAGGGTGACCGTCTCCTCGACCAGGTCCCGCTTGCGGATGTCGTCGAACGTGAGCACGACCGGCCGGTCGACCATGCCGTGGACGCGCAACGTCCAGTCCTCCGCGCGGATCCGCGGGACGCTCAGCGCGGTGTCGATGCGGTAGAAGTCGTCGGCGCTGGTGATGAACGTGGGAGTGCCGTCCCTGGCGAAGTCGGCGTTCGGCGGGATCGCCGGGGCCTTGGTCTTCGCCGTGATGTCACCGATGGCCTGCCGCGAGCCCTCGACGTCCGTGCGGTTGCCGAAGAGCTGACCGGCCGTGCCCGCCGCGACGGCCAGACCCGCGGTGATGAGGAAGCTGCGCCTGCTCTCGCTCTCCTCGGCCTCCCGGTGCAGGTAGCGGAAGACGTAGACGCCCACCGCCGCGCTGGCGATGGGGGCCAGGACGGCCAGCTGTCCCACGTCGGACCTCGACAGCACCGCGCCCAGGCCGATGCCGCCCAGGACGATCGCCACCACCGTGCCGGGGGTGGGGGTGTTCCGGCTGGCCAGGCCTGCTGCGATGCCGATGCCGGCCAGGACTATCGCCATGCCCGTCAGCAGGACCAGTTTGTCGGCCGTGCCGAAGGTGGTGACGGCGAAGTCCTTCAGCCAGGACGGGGTCAGGTCGATCGCGGCGTTGCCCACGGCCAGGTACGGGGAGGCTGCCGGGTCCACGAAGGCCGCTACCAGGTGACCGGCTGCCAGGGCGGCGATGAGGGCCAGCAGTCCGGTCGCGGCTGCCTTGGTGGGCTTCATGGTTCTTATTCGACACCCTGGGGCGGGTGGTTCGCCGCAGTTGTAAGGGGGCGGTAATCAAGTTCGCGTTGGGATGGGTTGCGTTGGTTGCGTTGGTTGCGTTTGGCGGGCGGGTTCCTGTTTCAGGCTCGGGGCTCCGCCCCGGACCCCGCCAGCTGATCAAAGACCGGGCCGGCGCCGCGGGCGGGTTGATGGCACGCCTGTTGCGTTGGGCGGCTTGCTGTTGCGTGGGTGGTGCGGTTCGGGTGGGGTGGTCCCGTCACGAACCGGGGCAGAGCGAGCCACACCAGGTCAGGGGTGTCAAACCGCCGAAATGGAGTTGTCCCCGGTTCCCGGACACGGGGTGTTCACGCAGCGTAGGTGATGCGTGTTTCGGTGGGGGTTCGGTAGCCGACTGTCGAATGTAGACGGTCGTGGTTGTAGTAGTGCAGGTAGCGGAAGATGTCGGATCGTGCCTGGTGGCGGGTGGTCCAGGCGGTGGTGCCGATCTCGGTTTTGAGGGTGGCGAAAAAGGCTTCGGCGACGGCGTTGTCGTAGCAGGAGCCTTTGCGTCCGACCGAGGACCGGATCCCGTGGCGGGCGAGGGTGTCGCGGAAGTCGCGGGAGGTGTACTGGGTGCCGCGGTCGGAGTGGAACACCGCGTCACCGCTGATCAGACCACGTGCGGCGGCGAGCTCGATAGCGTCACTGACCAGGCCGGCGGGCATCTGCGCGGACATCGCGTGGCCGATGACCTCGCGGCTGTGCAGGTCGATCACGGTCGCCAGGTAGAGCGTGCCCTCGGCGGTGGGCAGGTAGGTGATATCCCCGACCAGCCGTGTTCCGGGTGCTCGCGCGCTGAAGTCACGGCCGATCAAGTCCGGCACCGACGATGTCACTACCGGATCGGCAGGGACGGTGGTCAGCAACCGGCGACGCCGGCGGCTGACACCGCTCACCGCGTGCTCGCGCATGACCCGCCCGACCCGCTTGTGATTGATCCGTAGCCCACGTCGTCGCAGCTCAACCGTGATCCGCGGCCGCCCATAGGCACCGCGATGAGCACTGTGGATCTCGGTGATCACCGACGCCAGCTCCTCGTCACGCCCGGCTCGGTCACGACGGGCGGGCCCGGCGGCCAGCCACTCGTAGAAGCCCTGCCGCCGCAGCTTCAGGACCTGGCACAACCGCTGCACGCCGAACTCGGCGCGGTGCTCGGAGATGAACCGGTAGCGGTGGATCATCGATCCATCTCGCGAGCAAAATAGGCGGCCGCTTTGCGGAGAATCTCGTTCTCCTTCTCCAACTCCGCCAGCCGCTTGCGCAGCATCCGCGTCTCACCGGCCCGCTCCGCCGCCGCGACCTGCTCCGGATCGGCCTGCTTACGAGCCGTCCGCACCCAGCCCCGCAACGTCTCATGCGAGACACCCAGCTCCAGCGCGATCTGCCGCAACGACCGATCAGGAGACGACACCACCAACTCCACAGCGTCCCGACGGAACGACTCCGGATAACTCGACGCACCAGGCACAACAACATCCTCTCCCCTGACAACAACCGCTGTCAGGGATCAAGATGTCCGGACCTCAGGGACAACTCCAAAAAGCGTGGCGGTTTGACACCCCTGACCTGGTGCAGCGAGTGCTTTGCACGGCTCGTGACGGGACCACCCCACCGGAACCTTGCGTTTCAAACCGAGAGCAAAAGCCAAAGCCAAGACGGCTCGGCTTCGCCTTCGCGGCTGGCTCGCCTTCGGCCTCGCGGCTACTTCACGCGGCGGCGGTACGCCATCGTGGCTGCTATCGCGCCTGCCACGGCGCCTGCGCCCAGCACCGACGGGACGCCGATCTTGGCCGCCTTGCGGCCCGTGCGGAAGTCGCGGATCTCCCAGCCCTTGCGGCGGGAGATCTCGCGGAGCTGCGAGTCCGGGTTCACGGCTACCGCGGTGCCCACGACCGAGAGCATCGGGACGTCGTTGGAGGAGTCGGAGTAGGCGGTGCAGCGGCGCAGGTCCAGGCCCTCCTTGGCGGCCAGGGAGCGGACTGCCTGGGCCTTGGCCTTGCCGTGCAGGAGGTCGCCCACCAAGCGGCCCGTGTAGACGCCGTCCTCCGACTCGGAGACGGTGCCCAGGGCGCCGGTCAGGCCCAGGCGGCGGGCGATGATCTGGGCCAGTTCCACCGGGGTGGCGGTGACCAGCCAGACGCGTTGGCCCGCGTCCAGGTGCATCTGGGCCAGGGCTTGCGTGCCCTTCCAGATGCGGTCGGCCATCAGTTCGTCGTAGATCTCCTCGCCCAGGGAGACCAGCTCGGCGACGCTGCGGCCCGCCACGAAGGACAGGGCCTGTTCGCGGCTGGCCTTCACGGACTCCGGGTCCTCGCGGCCGCCGACGCGGAACTTCAGCTGCTGCCAGACGAAGCCCGCCAGGTCGGAGGACGAGAAGTACTTGCGCGCGGCCAGGCCGCGGGCGAAGTGGAAGATCGACGCGCCCATCATCATCGTGTTGTCCACGTCGAAGAAGGCCGCCGCGGTCAGGTCGGTGGGCACCGACAGCGAGGTTTCGAGCTCCGGCGCCATCGCGGCGGCCTGGATCGCCGCCTCTGCCGATGCCTCGCCGGCCAGTTCGGCCAGCCGGTCGCTCTCCACGTCACGCTTGCCTGCCATTCCCCAAGCCTAGCGATCAGGTCCTCGTCGGACTGGACGACTCAGCCGAAGCTGATGCCGGGGAGCAGCGGGAGGGAGATGCTCGGCAGGGGCAGCGGGAGCGGGATCGTGATCTCCGGCTTCGGCGAGGTCGTCGGCACGGGGGTGCCGGGCTTCGACGTGGGCGCCGTGCCGGTGCCCGGCACGACCGACTGCGTCTGCCGGGTCGGCGGTGCCGCCGACCCGGACTGGACCGGCTCGCCGGACGGGGTCGGCTGGGTGGAGGTCGACGGCGCGCGGCTCGTCGGGGCGTTCGGGTCCTGAGTGGCCGCGGCGCACTCGTCCTTCGCCGGCAGCGGGCCGAGCGGGTCGGAGGAGCCGCTGGTCACGGCGCCGCAACCGATGCGGGCGGTCAGGTCGTGGGCGCGCTGGGCGATGCTCGCGAGCAGCCACATCGTGGTGTCGGCGTGCTTGCCGGCGTCCTCCGGCAGGCGGGGGCGCAGGGTGCCGAGCTTCTCGTACTGGCCGAGCGCCCAGTCGCGCAGCGCCGGCAGTGCCGTCTTGTCGGACGCGGTGGCGTAGGTGGTGAGCTGGCGCGCGCCCTCGACGGCGTCGGCGTCCAGGTCGGTCAGGGCGGTGAGCTGGGCGGACGAGTCGGAGGCGCGGTCGGCCAGCGTCTCCATCTCGGTGACCCTGGCCGCGGCGAACTCGAGGTGCTTGAGCGCGCGGGACTCCTCGTCGAAGGTCAGGCCCAGCGACGCGCCCTCGGTGGTGCGCTTGATGCCGTAGAGCGGGTCTCCCGGGAGCGCGTCACGGCTGAGCAGCACGCTCATGCCGCCGAGCGACATCAGCAAGCACAGCACCGCGGCCGCCGCGACTGCCAGCCGTGCGCGCGCTCCCACCCGTCTTACCGACGCGAGAGCCAGCGGCTTCTCGGGCGGGGGCGCGGTGAGCACGCGCTGCTTCATCCGTTCGCGCGTCTCGGCGTCCGGTCCGACGTCCATCCGCCGGAGGAGGTCGACGATCGCGAGGTCCTCAGCGAAGTCGTCGTCCCCCACCGGTCTGGGGCCGCCTTCAACGGCACGGGCGAATCGCTCGTGCTCCGTCTGCCGCCACCGCGGTGTTCTTCCCTTGCCGTCCATCTCAGCCCGAGTAACGAAGTTGATCTGCTTTGGGTTACGCCCCTGCGATCGCGATCACCGCAACCAGGACGGGAGGATCTGTGCGAGCCGCCTCACGGCCCGGTGTTGCAACGCCTTCACGGCGCCCTCGTTGCGGTCCATCAGCTGCGCGACCTCGGACACCGACTTGCCCTCGATGAACCTCAGCCTGATGCACTCCCGCTGGTCGTCACCCAACTGGGAAACGCACCGGAGCAGCTCCGCGTTGGTCGCCTCGGTCATGACCTCCTGCTCGGGACCGTTCGTCTCCTCGCGGTTGTCCTGCAGCTCCGAGGTCGTGACCTCGAGCCGGTAGCGGCTCGACTTCACGTGGTCGAACACGATGTTGCGCGCGATCGTGACGAACCACGCGCCCACGTCGCGGCCCTGGTAGCTCACCGACCCGATGCTGCGCAGCGCGCGCAGGAACGTCTCGCTGGTCACGTCCTCGGCGAACGCGCGGTCGCCGCCCACCCGGAAGAGGACGTAGCGGAACACCATGTCGACGTACTTGTCGTAGAGCACGCCGAACGCCTCGGTATCACCCTCTTGGGCGGCCTTGACGAGCTGCCACGGCTCGTCGGCGGCATCGTCGTGCTGACCCCCCGTCATGGTCCGGGTGGTCCTGATCGTGTTCGGTCGCGCCCGCGCTGTCATCGGCTGGCGGCACCTCCACAGAGTCGCCGTGGCGGCAGCATACGTGTTGTTACTCCGTAGTAGGTAGCGGACGGGGTCCTGAGGGGAAGACGCGCCAACCGCGACTTCATGACGCCCGTCACGCGTGGAAGACTGCTCCGAGCGCCCAGTTGTTCATGAGGAGGCCATGGTGACTTCCGCTCGCAATGTCTCAGATCTGGTCCGTGCTTCGGCACAGCGGGGACCCGGCCACGTCGCCTTGGTCGACGTGGCGAGCGGAAAAAGCATCACGTGGGAAACCATCGACGGCGCGATCGACGGTTTCGCCCGCCATTTGGCTGATTCAGGACTCGAATCGGGCGACCGGGTGGCGGTACGGCTGCCCACGAGCCCCGAGTTCGTGGTCGCGGTGTTCGGGATCCTGCGCGCCGGCGGCGTCGTCGTGCCCACGGGCCCCGGCAACCCGCTGCCGGAGCTCCAGCGCATCCTGGCCGACTCCGGCGCGCGGTTCCTGGTCGGCGACGGCGCGGGCTCGGACGCGCACGTGCTGGACGTGCCGGACGTCACGGCCACCGGTGAGCGGTTCGAGGCCGTCGGCGGCGGCGAGGACCTCGCGGTGCTCGGCTACACCTCGGGCACGTCCGGCGTGCCGCGCGGCGCGATGCTCTCGCACCGCGCGCTGCTCGCGAACGTCTCCCAGTGCGCCTCGCTGCGCCCCGCGCCCGTGACCGCGGGCGACCGGGTGCTGCTCGCGCTGCCGTTGTTCCACGTCTACGGCCTCGGCCCCGGCCTGCTCCAGGTGGCGGGAGCGGGCGCGACGGCCGTGCTGCTGGAGCGCTTCGACCCGGCCGCGGCCCTGGACGTCATCGAGGAGCACCGCGTCACGACGATGGTCGGCGTGCCCCCGATGTACCGGGCGCTGCTCGCCCACCCCGTCGACCTGCTGCGCGAGAAGCTCGCCACGGTCCGCCTGTTCACCTCCGGCGCGGCTCCCCTGCCCGCGGACGTGATCGGCCGGATGCGCGTCGCGATCGGCATCCCGGTCTACGAGGGCTACGGCCTGACCGAGACCGGCCCCGTGCTGACGTCCACGCTGGTCGGCGGCGTGCCGAAGCCCGGCTCGGTGGGCCAGGCGCTGCCCGGCGTCGAGATCCGCCTGGTCGACACCGACGGCTCGGTGCTCGACATCGACGAGGACGAACCGGGCACCGGCCTGGTCTCCGCGAAGGGCGACAACCTGTTCAGCGGCTACTGGCCCGACGGCGCCCGCGGCCCGGACTCCTCCGGCTGGTTCCGCACGGGCGACGTCGGCTTCATCGACGCCGACGGCGACCTGCACCTGGTCGACCGCGCGAACGACCTGATCATCGTGAACGGCTTCAACGTCTACCCGCACGAGGTGGAACGGGTCGTCGGCGAGCTGCCGGACGTCCTGGAGGCCGCGGCCGTGGGCGTGCCCGACGAGAAGACCGGCGAGTCGGTGAAGGTCGTCGTGGTGCTGCGCGACGGCACCGACGTGTCGGTGGAGGACGTCGTGGCGCACTGCGCGTCCAGGCTGGCGAAGTTCAAGGTGCCGACGTCGGTGGAGTTCGCGCAGGCCCTGCCGCACTCGCCGACCGGCAAGCTGGCCCGCGCGATCCTGCGCAAGCCGTTGGGAGCCTGAGCCGTGGCACACCACGTGACCGTCGTGAGCCGCGTCGACTGCCACGCCTGCGAGGAGGCGAAGGCCGAGGTCGAGCGGATCTGCGCCGAGGCAGGCGCGACCTGGTCCGTCGAGGACGTCGACGCCGACCCGGAGCTGCGGGCCGAGTACGGGGACCAGGTGCCGGTGTTCCTGGTGGACGGGATCGAGCACGGGTACTGGAAGGTCGAGGAGGACCGGCTGCGGGCGGCACTGGCCGGCTAGGTCAGGCCGAGGTCAGACCCAGCTCACGCCAGCCGCGTTCGCCGGCCGGCGTGAGCACCACGGCCCGTGTCGTGCCGATCCGCCTCACCCAGCCGCGGTCGAGGAACACCGCGCACAGGTGCGCTCCGGCGGCTCCGGCGAGGTGCGGCACGCGTTCCGTCCAGTCCAGGCACGCGCGGCTCACCTGGCGTTTCGACGGCTCGAACCCGAGCTCTTTCAGCCACACCATGCCCGGCTCGGTGACGGCCAGCTCCGCCGTCACCACACCCAGCTCCAGCAGGCCCGACTTCAGCGCGAT